>NZ_JAGGLN010000007.1 GCF_017874455.1 Methanobacterium aggregans
ACGGATTTACACGTTTAAAATCAGACGGATGGTCTTAAAAAACACACTATGGAAGTATTTATAATATATATTTGGAATTAAATTTAAAAGCGGGTACTTTTTTACACATGATCTTTTCATTGGATGAAAGGATGTCAGATTTCGACAATCAAATATCACCACAAAAAAATCTACCACATTATATCACATATGGATATATTAGCATGATCCAACATCAAACAAGAACAATTTGCTATTCGCAAGGGTTCAAGTCCTCATATATTTCGCTACAATCGGAAAAACAGCCTTCATAGAGTGATGTTCTCACACTCCAGCCAACGCCTTAAATCGTAGCACATACAATACCCCCAACCCTTAGAAACACAAACATAACAGAAAAAATTGCAAAAAATAATAGGGAATTTCTTCATTTTTAAGAGAATAATGTTATTGAAAGAGTTGAAAGAAAGATAAAATTCAAATCCAATGCACATATTCAAAAGATCATAGCCACCAAATACTAGAAAAAATAGTACCACTATCCACTATATCATCATTCACAGCTAAAAATTAATGAAAAACATTAAAAAAAATTGAATCTATTAATTGAAGCTTCAACTGCATTTCAATGAGAATATTTTAATATTCTAAAAATAAATAATGAAAATGAAATTATCCAGTATTATTACTCATCGTTAATTGAAATTGAAGTTATTACAAGAGATTATAGAAGGGATCAAAGGGAAGTTTAATAATATGACCAAATATTCTATAGAAGTCGCTGTAATTATCAGCATAATAGTTTACCTCATCCTACCATTTATTGGAATTAAGGGAATAGCTCAAATAATTATAATGGGATTCGTGGCAACTTACATTACTGTAACCGAAAAAACCAGTTACAAAATTGGAGCAATAGCTGCAGGTGCCATAGGAACATTATTTGCATTTTACAGCTTCTTCACAGGGCCGGATTTACCTTACCAACTTCCAAATCCCCTCCAACTGGGTTTAGGAGTAGCTGTAGACAGTTTCTTCACCATCATCATGGGGCTCATTATTTCAATTCTTATATACGTTGCTTTAGGTGCAATTGGAGGATACATCGCTGAACTCTTCCTTTCAGATAAAAAACCTAAAAAACAAGCTCCAAAAAAACACAGAAGGGATTTAAACAGGGTTGAGTACTTCTAATCCATTTTTTTATGATCCTTTTCTAACTTATAATTTTTAATTCATTTTAATTCTAAATTTATACAAGCTTTATAAAAGCATGGTGAAACTGATAATTATTCAAAGAGGTATACTTTCAAAAAAAAAACCTTAAAATAATCAGTTACTCAAACGCGTGATCATATGAAGAATATTGTTGTTGTAGGATCTGGTGCTGGTGGAGCAACCGTTGCCAGAGAACTATCTAAAAAAGGCGTAAATGTTACATTACTTGAAAAAGGACCCTTTATTAAGCCTAAAAAGGCTTACGAACACTACGAAAATTCAGATGTTGGGGTTGAACTCCTGAAAACTGCGTGTGTTGGTGGTACAACCATGGTAACTGCGGGAAATGCAGTTAGAACCTGCCAAAAAAGGCTGAAAAAGTTTGGAATCAACCTTGAAGAGGAGTTTCGTGAAGCTGAATCTGAAATGGGTGTTGGAACACTTCCAGACAGCCACTTCGGTGAGGGTACCTTGAGGATAATGGCTGCAGCAGAATCTTTGGGAATAGATGTCCAGAAAATGCCAAAATCAATAAATCCCAGTTTATGCAAGCCCTGCGGTAAATGTGCCTTTGGATGTCCAAAAAATGCCAAATGGACAAGTCTTGAATATGTTGAGGATGCAAAGAAATTAGGTGCAAAGGTGGTTGAGAACACAGAGGTCACAGAACTGATCATCAAAGATGGAAAGGTTAAGGGTGTTAAAAACCATGAAAAAGAGTTTTATGCAGATGAAGTTGTTTTAGCTCCAGGGGCCGTTGAAACACCACGTCTTTTGAGAAGAGCTGGACTTGATGCAGGAGATAACTTCTTCGTTGACACCTTCGTGACTGTTGGCGGTATTTTGAAGGGTGTGGAATTCAACAAAGAGGTTCAGATGAACGCACTCATAAAAAAATCTGAGGATGTTATCCTTGCACCACATTTCTCTGAGATACTGGTTGACAAACTCAGTGCCCACCATGCCAAGGGTAAGGACATAATTGGGTTGATGGTTAAGATAAAGGATGAAGCTTCTGGTAAGGTCAGGGAAGATTCAATAGTCAAGTACAGCACTGCAAATGATGTGGCCCTTTTATCTGAGGGTTCAGCACTTGCAGGTTCTATACTCACTGAGTCAGGTGTTGACCCAAACACATTAAAATCAACCCATGCACGTGGAGCCCATCCTGGTGGAACCGCTGCAGTGGGTTACGTTGTTGATAAAAACCTTGAAACAAAAATTCCAGGACTCTTCGTTGCAGATGCAAGCGTCCTGCCTGAAGCTCCTGGAGCACCACCTGTACTGACCATAGTGGCCCTTGCAAAGAGGTTGGGTAAATATTTGGGTTAAAATTAAATGGGTCATGAATCAAAGTATTCCATGAATCTGATGATCCCCCACTCTTTTTTTTAACTTCTTTTAAATTTTAAGGTTAAGAAGTGATAATTAAATGATTTAAAGCTTTAATTTTAATATATTCCAATTTTATTGAAAATTTTTAAATTATCAGAAACACAGATCTTTTTTAGTGAAGTTGATAGTTTAAGGGTTTTTTTAGTTATTGGTGCTGTAAATGACTTTATCATTAAATAGATTATTAAAAAATAATTATCAATCAAGTAGAAAGAAATCAACTGCCAATTGTTAAAATAGAAATCCTAAAATGAAAATCAGAAGAATATAAAAAAAGCAGTTCTGGATGGAGTTAAAAAAGCAATGAATCATGGTGTGAATAGAAATGATGTTGTAATTGTACTTCTCGAAGCTCCAAAGAAAAACTGGAGCCTTCAAAATGGTGAACCTGCTGCTTAAGTTTAGTGAGTTCTAAAAATTGTCGAATAATTGATTTTATTGGAGAATTTCGTTTAAATTATGTTAATTATGTAAAAAAAAGATAAAATTAAGTGATCCTGAATATCAGGATCACCTTTCTGACTGTTTTTTAAGGAGGCGGTTTTTACAGCCGTTATTTTGAATCTGGTTGGAATATCCTGTTGGAATTTTTACACTGGAAGAACTTTCCTACCGTACTCTCCGTTTATAACCTCTGCAAGTCCAACGTACACTGCACTGAGTCCTGTGAATATGCCTTCATAGCCTGCAATAACTGTTATGGTATGTATGCCTGTGAGTTCCCCTGCTGTGAGCAGGAAGAACAACACTGCAAGACTTATGAACACTACCTGTAATCCCCTTCCTTTTTTAAGTGTTCCAAAGAACATCACCAGGGTGAAAAGTCCCCACATGAAGAAGTAGGCTGCAAGGGATGTTGGATCAGCTGCCTGGAGTGGTGATTTTCCTGCCACGTTGAAGAAGGTGATTTGGGGCATTATTAAGAGAAGGACCAGTGACCACCAGAATAGGCCGTAGGATCCAAAGGCCACCAGTCCAAAGGTGTTGCCCTTTTTGTACTCCATCCAAGCTGCCATTATCTGGGCTATTCCTCCATAGGCAAATCCCATTGATAGTATCATGCTGTTCAAGGGATAGAACCCTGCATTGTGGAAGTTCAGAAGCACCGTTGTAAGTCCAAATCCAAGTAGTCCCAACGGTGCTGGGTTTGCAGTCATATCCCTGAGTTCTACTCCTTTTTCTTCTACTTCAGTCATGATTTATACCCCAAAGGTCTTTAATTTCATCTCCCGTGATTATATCCTTCCAATATTTACGTTATTCTTCTAGGGTGGATGTGTCTCCCACATCTTCTCCCTGTTCCCTGGCTCGCAGAACCCTTCGCATGATCTTTCCGCTTCTGGTTTTTGGGAGGGTTTCAACCTGCTCAATTTGTCCAAGAACCGCAACTGGCCCAAGTTCGTATCGAACATGTTTTTTCAGGTCTTCTATTAATTTTGTTTTAAGATGGTATCCTTCTTTAAGGATTACAAAGGCTTTTATTACCTGTCCTTTAACTGGATCTGCTTTTCCTATGACTGCTGCTTCTGCAACTGCAGGGTGACTTACGAATGCAGATTCAACCTCTGCTGTACCTACCCTGTGACCCGCAATTTTCAGGACGTCATCGGATCTTCCCTGTATCCAGAAGTATCCATCTTCATCCTTCCTTGCCATATCACCAGCCTTGTAAACACCAGGTATCTGGTTCCAGTAAACCTCTTTGAATCTTTCCTCATCTTCGTAGAGTGTTCTAAACATTGCAGGCCATGGATTTTTTATAACCAGGTATCCTCCCTTTCCAAGGGGTACTGAGTTTCCATCTTCATCCACAATATCTGCATCTATACCTGGAAATGCCATGGTTGCTGAACCTGGTTTTAATGGAGCTGAAGGTAACGGAGATATGAGGTGCATTCCTGTTTCTGTCTGCCACCATGTGTCCATTATAGGTGCCTTTTCTTTTCCAATGTTTTTGTAAAACCACATCCATGCTTCCGGGTTTATTGGTTCTCCAACCGTTCCAAGTATCCTGAGTGATGATAGGTTGTAAAGGCGGGTATATTTGCTTCCAAATCTCATAAGATGTCTTATGGCTGTTGGTGCTGTGTAAAATTTGGTTACACCGTACTTCTCGATTATATTCCACCATATACCTGGATCTGGGTAATCAGGTGCGCCCTCGTAGATCAGGGTTGTGGTTCCAAGGAGTAGTGGTCCATATATTGCGTAGCTGTGGCCTGTGATCCAGCCTATGTCCCCTGTGCACCACCACAGATCATCGTTGTGTATGTCGAATATGTATTTAGTGGTGGTTGCAACTCCAACCATGTATCCTGCTGTTGTGTGGAGAACTCCCTTGGGTTTTCCTGTGCTTCCAGAGGTGTAGAGTATGAAGAGTGGGTCTTCGGAGTCCATTGGTTCAGGTTCGCATTCTGCGGGTTCACCCTCTATGAGCCGTTCATAGAATATCTCCTTTCCACTGAGTTCTGACATTTCTATGGGTGTTCCTGTGTGTTTAACCACAACAACAGTTTCTACAGATGGGCACTGGAGCATTGCTTCGTCTGATATTTTTTTGAGGTCTATGACCTTTCCCCTTCTGAAGGTTCCATCAGCTGTTAATAGAACTTTGGCCTGGGCATCGTTGATTCTTTCAACAAATGCTCCAACACTCAAGCCGGAGTAAACTACGCTGTGTATTGCACCTATTTTGGCGCATGCAAGCATTGAGATGAGAAGTTCAGGGCACATTGGAAGGTACATGGATACTCTGTCCCCTTTTTTCACACCGAGGTTTTTGAATGCATTTGCAAGTTTGTTGACTTCACGGTAGAGTTCGTAGTAGGTTATTTTCCTTTCCTGTCCCCTCTCGTTAGTGTAAAGTATGGCCACCTGATTTCTTTTATCTGTGTCAAGCCATCTGTCAACGGCGTTGTATGTGAGGTTTATCTTTCCGTTGACGAACCATTTGTAGAAGGGTTTGTTGCTTTCATCAAGCACTTCATCCCAGTTCTGGAACCATTCAAACTGTTCTGCCTTTTCAGCCCAGTACTTTTTGAAGTCCTTTCCCTTTTCGAGCTCGGTTTCCCAATTTTTCACATGTGCCCTTTCAACAGTTTCTACACTAGGTTTAAATATACGTTTTTCATCCAAAAGGACATCTGTATCACGCCTCATTTCTCATCCCGCCGTTTAAACTCTATTTTTTAAATTAAAAACCATTTTTTCCATTTAATTTCTCAAAATATTCCTTTTCCATTACTTCTTAAGTTGTTTTTGCTATTTATATTTATCTATTATTAATCATTATAAATAGTGATTAATCATTATAAATATGGTGTTGGGATCGTGTGCACAGTTAAAACCCAATCTTACAATTTTTTGTGATCTAAACCTTCCATGAAACCATCACAGTAACCTGACTTGTAACCTGACTTGTAAACATCCATACATTCAATTGTTTCTGCTTTTGATTCTTTTAGGGATTCTATTTTAACACCACCACAAGAAACCCCTATTAAAGCTGTCATCTCATCACCAGGATCACTGATGGATGTGATGGTAATGCAGCTTTCACTCCCATCATAGGCAAGGCTGCTGGGATTTGAGTTGGAATCAAAGGTTCTTATGTTTAGTTCACCAGGGAAAACATCCCCGGGATCACCCTTGTTCCCGCCATCATCCTTGGCTTTTTCTAACTGCCTCTCTCCATCTGCCTGTTCAAGTGCAACACGAAAATTTGTTGGGTACATGTTGGGGTAACTGTTGTAGATGCTGGTTTCATCCACATGCCATATCAAAAGTCCTTCCCCAGGTATGTACTTATCAAAACCTTTTTTCCGCCTGTTCTCTATTAAAAAGTATTCCTCACCCTTCAAACCATTTGTCCAGAGTCTGTAGATACTCCTAGATCCATCATAGACCTCAGGTATTTTCATCTTTTTAGGGCTTCCTGTAACGTTGGTTGGAACTGTCCATCCCAGTTCAACCTTGCACCATGCACTCAGATGTGCAGGTGTTTTTCCATCGTTGTTCCAGCTGCCAAGCCCCATGAGGCACCAGTCACCGATCCCTGGAGATACCCTGCTCATATCGTAGAGATCTGGAAGTCCCAGCAGATGACCGAATTCATGGCAGAACCCCCCAAGATCGTAAGGGGGAAGTTCTGGAAGTATACAATAATTAACAACCTTAACACCACCAATATTAACTGGATCATGGGTCATACTTTGATGTGAGGCTATGTCCATGGTTGAACCTGTTCTTTCTGCACCCTCACCAGCATGAATAACCACGAGCATCTCAATTACCCCATCACCGTTGTTATCGTAACTTGGAAATTCAAAGTCCCCATTTTTTTCCACAGTTTTCACAAGATCCTCAACCAGTTTCTGGGAATTTTTGGGATAAAAGCCTTTACCACTCATATTATCAGCATAATAGGAGAGATCTTCTTTAGATCTGTACCATTCACTTACTTCTCCTGTTACGTCTAGTTGGCCCCATGATACTTCCCTGTAGTAATCTCTCAAACTACCGTTGGTTTGGGAGTTTTCATTGAAGAGCAGTTCCCTGAAATGCTGGGATTCTGTTTTTGCAGGTTTGTCATTGAAGTCAACAAGTAGAACAAGTGCCCTTTTTTCACCAAGAACCCCTCTGCGCGGTAAATTGGGTCTTGCAAGGGTGTGTTCTCGGAACCTTTCAGGCCTTTCATTCAGTATGTAAAGGGTTCTGGGATCCAGAACATCTGCAGCATCATAGCTCTCTGGATCTGCACCCTCCCTAAGCAGTTTTATGGTTTTTCTCATCTTCGCCTGTAACTTCGGGTGGTAAGGTCTTTGCAGAAAATGATAATTCCCTAACTTCTTGGTAACGATCTTCCTGTCCAACATTTTTTGGTTCGAAATTTTGGATCCAACCATGAGAATCCACCTTTTTAATATATTTTTTATTCCACTTAGTATAAAATTTTTATTACAACTCAGATTAGTGAAAAAATCCATGGATTTAATAAATATCCTTAAAATTTCCTATTTTTTAAAATTAAAAGCCTTAAAAACCTTTTTTAATGGAGGGCCCTTCTGAAGCATAGGAGCATTTCCCCATGTTGTAATAACGAAATATATTAATATAATAATAAATAGAAAGAAGTACAGGTGTTAATATGGAGTTGGATGAAAAAACAAAGGAATATTTGGAAGGTTACAAATCTGGTTACCGCGATGGTTTCAAGCAGGGCATGGATGAAGCAACGGACAGAATAGCAACTGAAATTAAAGAAAGGAAACGCTGGCCCTGATCTTTAATCTCCCAAAGCAAAGATATCACCAAAATTCTTTTATCAAGTTGATTTATTTTTTTAAAACCTTTAAAATGCGATCCACTCCTTAGGTGGGACCCACATTGGTGATTGAAGCTAAATTTAAAATTTCTCCCTTGATCTTAATTATCCTAATCACAGCATCCCTCTTTTTAATTCCAAGTGTCTGCGCAGCCCAAAATCCAAAGGTTTTATTCGATGAAACTGGGCCCTATGGAAAATATTACACCATATATTCAGTTGGACCCTATGGAGCATCTAGTTTTGCAGCTTTACTCCAGAAAGATGGTATGGAAGTTTCAAGGTTAACTGATCCACCTGTAACTTCTGAAAAGCTTAAAGGATACAATGTTTTAGTGGTTATGGCTCCTGAGCGTAACTACACAGATTCTGAGATCACAGCCATCAAGGACTTCGTGAAAAATGGTGGGGGATTACTCCTTTTAGGTGACAACTGGGGAATTGAGGATGGTGATGAAAATTATGCATTCAATAGTCTGGCCCAGAGTTTTGGTGTGAGTTACGCAGATAACCTCGTTGTTGAAGACACACAGCACTACATCCTCTTCTCTGATTATGTAAAAGTTGTGGATGTAAAACCCAGCCCTGTTACTGCAAATGTTTCGGAGTTCTACTATCTGAAGGGCACCTACCTAAAAAATACTGGTTCCTCGGATGTTTTAGCAAGTTCAGATGCAGATTCCTGGGCTGACAGTTACACCCTAACTGAAGAGGGTTTCTCCCAGGATAATCGTGTGAAGGAGTCTGGGGAAGCTTCCGGTCCTCTTTCACTTGTCTCTGCAATGGATTATGGTAATGGAAGGGTGGTATTCATGGGTGCTGTGGGAAGCTACGTGAACTCATGGATCTACAGGACCAACGGGTGGAAACTGGGTTTGAACTCTGTGAACTGGCTTGCAGGACGTCCTGTTCCCTCAGAATATGAGGCTGCAGGTTTGATACCCTACTCAGTTGCAGAAATGGAGTACAAAATAGCATTGATGGTGATCTTAACCCTTGCAATTATCCTTGGAATTGTACTGGCAGCCAGAAGGTATGGAAATGGATTTTCAGGGCAGATAAAAACCATCAAGAACTGGAAGTACAACTCACTCATTGTTGTTAACCTTCTTTTTGCAATTGGGGCTGCCCTGATCTTTATTCCTCCCAATCTGTATCTCTTCGATATTACAAATCCAGATATGTACGATCCCAACTTCGCATACCTCATTATTTCTGTGGTTGCCCTATCCCTGTTCTTCATTGGTGTGGTACTTTACAACCTCCTGGCCAGAAATAGAATGATCCCTGAATATTCTTACATAAACATGGGCATTCTATTATTCTTTGCAGGGCTAACTTTCATATTTGAGGATGTCTTCTTCATCATGGATGTGCAGTTCTACAGCCTCATGAGCCTGACACTTCTCATCCCCCTAATTGTGAATCTATGGATAATAAGAAATTACGGACCAAACCTGGTGATTGAAGGTAAAGAGTTCGATAGGTTGAAAAAGATATCAGTCAAATCACTTCCATATGAACTTCAGCCCCACTACACAAATTCTGCATACATAGGGGAGGGAGGTTTTGGACGTGTTTTCAAAGCAACGGGTAAAAACAACAGGGATGTTGCCATAAAAATACCAAAAAGCTTTGATAAACGATCCGAGAAGACCTTCATCACCGAAGTTTCAAACTGGATACATCTGGATCATCCAAACATAGTGAAGCTCTACGATTTCAAGATCCTTCCAATTCCATACATAGAAATGGAATTTTGTGATGGACGCCTTGAGAAGGGTATGAAAACCAGAGAAGAAGCTATTTACATTGTTTATGAGATTGCGAAGGGTTTGGAGTATGCCCACAGTAAAAATATCATCCATGGTGATGTTAAGTTATCCAATATAATGATCAGGAATGGTGTCTACAAGATATCTGATTGGGGGCTGAGTAAACTTAAGTTAGATGAATCAGTTACCATGTCTGGAGCCACTCCACAGTACGCTGCACCGGAACAGATATCAATAGAATTTGGAAAGGCAGATGAAAGAACAGATATTTATCAGCTTGGAAATGTTTTTTATGAACTTTTAACAGGTAGATTACCATTTGAAGGTGAAATTTCTCAGATATACAATTCCATTCTTCAAACAGAACCAACCTTACCTTCTAAAATAAATTCAAATGCAGAGCCTGTTGAATCCATTGTAATGAAATGCCTCAGTAAGAGGAAGGATGAAAGGTATTCCTCAATGACTGAACTTCTTAAGGAACTCAGGAAACATATGCCCCCTGATGAAACAGCACTGCTCCCCTGAAATTGAAGGTTATCTCATGAATGGGATGATTCTTAGAGATAGTTCAATCAATCACCATTTCTAGGGGTTGTGATGAATTTGAAAGTGGGAAGATTTTCAGGATTAATAAGTGGATTCATAATTTTTTCAATCCTTTTAATTGGCTTAATAAATTCAAATTCAAGTTTTGATGATAGGTTAATTCAAAAGGTTGACAGTGGTGTTCCAGCAGAAGATCTGATATTGGAAATTGAAGAAGAAAGGGAAAATGAGGATCATGATGCGAAAAAACGTTTAGAATCCAATGTGATGGATGTTGGAATGTGGGGGCATGGTGATTTAACATCAGAATATGATTTTAAATATTACATGGACATATACAGTGGAGAAACCCGGATTATAGATGATTACGCAAGGGTGAGAACAGAATTCGTTAAAGGACAGATATCAAAGGAAGAGTTTTTAGATGAAATAGAAGGTTTGGATGAGAATATGGGCTGTATAAAATATTGAAGAATTAGTTTTTTTACTGAAATTTTATTGAATAGTACAAAAAAAATAGTGAATCTAAAAAAATGGGTTTAGAGAAATATTATTTCCCTATTTTACGTGTTTTTACATCATTGGGGGCATTCCGCCCATGCCTTCCATTCCGCCCATGTCAGGCTCTTTTCCGGCACCGGATGATGCTATAACATCGTCGATCCTGAGGATCATTTCAGCTGCTTCAGCTGCAGACTGTATTGCCTGTTTTTTAACCCTTTTTGGCTCGATTACTCCAGCTCTGTACATGTCGCGTACTTCGCCCTTGAACACGTCCAGTCCCATGTACAGGGATTTTTCGTGTGCAGCTCTGAGGTCCACGAGGGAGTCTATGCTGTCGAGTCCTGCGTTTTCAGCCAGGGTTTTTGGTACAACTTCAAGTGCTTCTGCAAATGCAGCTACTGCTAGCTGTTCCCTGCCGCTTATGGTGTCAGCGTACTCTTTTAAGCCTTTGGCTATTGCTATTTCTGCTGCACCTCCGCCTGCTACAACCTGTCCGTCTTCTGCTGTGGATGCTACAACACCTATTGCATCGTCAACTGCTCTTTCGATTTCGTCAACAACGTGTTTGGTTGAACCTCTGATGAAGAGTGTGACTGATTTAGGGTCTTTGCATTCTTCAACGAAGATCATGTCTTCGCCTGAGACTTTTTTCTCTGCAACGGATCCTGCTTCTCCAAGGTCGTTGAAGGTGAGGTCTTCGATGTTGGTTACAACCTTTGCACTGGTTGCCCTTGAGAGTTTTTCTATGTCGGATTTTTTAACTCTGCGGACTGCCATAATTCCTGCTTTTGCAAGGTAGTGCTGTGCCAGGTCATCAATTCCTTTCTGACAGAATAGAACGTTTGCTCCTGCGTCTTCGATCTTGTCCACCATGTCACGGATCATCTGTTCTTCCTGTTCTATGAATGCCTGCATCTGTGCTGGGTCAGTTATTCTGATTTCTGCGTCAACTTCTGTTTCTTTGACTTCTATTGCACTGTTGAGGAGTGCGATTTTACCATCTTCTACTTTTTTAGGCATTCCAGGGTGTACCCTTTCTTTGTCCACAACAACACCGTTAACAAGTGTTGATTCTTCGATGGATGCACCGTCTTTTTTCTCAACTTTTATGTGGTCTGTGTCTATTTCTCCGTCTTCTTCAACCTGTTTAACTGCACCAACTATAAGCTGTGCTAGTGGTTCTCTGGCTTTTTCTGTTCCTTTTCCTGTCATTGCAGTCATTGCAACTTTCAGGAGTGTGTCTCTATCGTCTGCGTCAATTGATATTACGTTGAGGATTTCCTGAGCTTTTTCAGCTGCCTGTCTGTATCCCATTGCAACTATGGTTGGGTGTATATCCTGGTCAAGAAGTCCTTCTGCTTTTTTGAGGAGTTCTCCTGCTATTATAACTGCTGTTGTTGTTCCGTCACCCACTTCATCTTCCTGGGTTTTTGCAACTTCAACAAGCATTTTTGCTGCAGGGTGTTCAATGTCCATTTCTTTAAGGATGGTCACACCGTCGTTTGTCACAACAATGTCTCCAAGTCCGTCCACAAGCATTTTGTCCATTCCTTTAGGACCTAATGTTGTTCTGACAGTCTCTGCAAGTACCTTACCTGCTAATATGTTCATTCTCTGAGCATCTCGTCCGAGGAACCTGTTAGTACCTTCGGGTAATATTAAAACTTGCTGGCCTTGTCCGCCTAATTGTGCCACATTAATCACCTCATTTTTTTATCTTATTCTATCGATGGGTTAGAGGTTCTATAAATAGTTTGCTATTGTGGCTCAATTTGGGATTAAAAATAGGTATTTTACTAAAAATTTAGGTAAAAGATAGTTAAACCATTAGCTCGCTTGGAGTCACAGCTCAAAAAAAAATAAAAATGGGAAATTAAAAGGGTAATTCTTTATATATTCCCTTTAAAGTCCATGAATTAGTATTCCAGTTTCTTATAACTCCAAATGAGTTCATGTTATTTGATGCATCTGCACAGTACCACTTACCATTCACATAGAGCTGAGCCCACACATGACCCATGGTTCCACTTGAAAATTTGCAGGAACCATAGACGTATCGCGCTGGAATTCCAATTGAACGTGCCATTGCAACAATGGCATGTGAAAGATCACAGCAGTTTCCACTTCCAGATGTTAAAGTTCCCAATGCTCCTTTTCTTGTGTTGTAATAAAAACTGTATTCAAGTTTATCCCTTGCCCAGTTGAATATTGCTTCTGCCTTTTCATAGGTTGAAAGGGTTTTCGTCACCAGGGTGTAACTAACCTGAGGTGAATCTATTGTTTCAGAAGAACCAGCTGCTAAACCTGAATCTAGAGAAGAACTTGTGGAACACGTGGCAGTTGAACATGTATCAGTTTCTGCTGATGGAGATTGTGTTGTACAAGAGTTGTTTGTAAGGTTTGTTGTAACGTTGTACACCACAGGTTTTGTTATGTAAGTGGCGAGTGTTTTTACTGTGGAAGAGGTTGACTGACAATTTTTTGCAGGCTGAAGACACTGACTTGGAGAATAATTCGTGACTTTAGGTGTAGAAGTTACTTTATATTTTTTGTAAACATACCGAACCTTGTACACCCATTTATATCTCCATTTACCATGGTATCTGTACTTTTTTTTGTATTTGGTTACCACTTTTACCTTTTTATAGATATAAGTTGCAGCATTAACTGTTTCATGGTTTTCAGCATTGAATTGGGCCGTGTTTTGATTTAAACCTAATTCATTGCTTGTATCTGCTTTAATTTCATTTATATCCAGTGCAAAGGGTAAAATAAAAATGCAAATAACAAATGCAATTAGAAATGAAAAAATTGGCTTTCGCCTAATTTTACCGCCCCCTGACCAAAAAGAGATTTTTTAAACTCTTTAGGTATTTAGAATATTATCAATTCAAAACATATAAATATTTTCTTTTAAACTTGAAAAAAAAGAAATTAGAAATGACCGGATTTCACTTCAAAGTCAGTTTAGGAACTAATTAGAACATTTAACCCGATCAATTAGTCATTAATTTTAGTTTTTAGCAGGTGAAAGTATTATGAAATTTTATTTAATTAGAAAAAAATAGTTATTATCCATTCCATTATAATAACTTCAATAGAATCATATATTACTTTAATTTAGGAGTTTTATGTATAAAAATTGGGTTACAATAAGTTATTTCGAAAAATAAAATATATAACAACTGTTAAATTGTTAGTAAGAGTCGTGAATTAATTTTTTTCCTGAAATTTAAGAAATAAATTCATGTTTTTTTTACTTTTCTATCTTCTTCCAGGAAATTTCACCATCATGATCAATGGATTCAAAGTAACCCTTCCTTTCAAGGTTTCTTAAAGCATGAACAAAGTTTTCCCGGGATAATTCACTGAAACCCACCTTTTTTATGTGTTCGTAAAGATCATCAACACTGCTCTCTCCATCTGGAAGAACCTGGTATATCTGTGACTGGAATGAAGTTATATCCTTTTTGGGTTTGGCTGTGAGTGCTTTGAAGTACTTCCTGGTATTTTCAAGGTCCTTTATCAAATCGTTCTTCTCACGGATCACCTGTTTCAGGTGTTTGATTTCATTTTCCCTTTCAAGGAGCTGTTTTTTAACCTCATCGTTAAGGACCCTCATCTGAATACCCTCTGCATTTCTGGACCTCAAAGATTCCTTCTGACATTTTTTAAGCTCGATCTTGAGCTTGCTGATTTCAAGCAGACATGCCTTAACAAGCTGCCTCAACTGTTCCCTCTCTGTATCCTTTAACAATGGCATTCTTATCACACAACCCATTTATGAAAGATTTTGTTCTTAACCTTTAATATATTCTCCTCAAAGTGGAGCACGATCAATGCACAGAGCACACCAACCAGTGAACCGAACATAACATCCAGTGGGTAGTGCACACCTATGTAGACCCTTGAAAATGCAATGACACCTGCAAGGATCAGGAATAGGTACAGATGTCCGTACTTCACACCCAGCAGGGTGCAGCCTGTGAAAGCTGCAACAGAATGACCTGATGGAAATGAGTGATCAGTCATGGTGGTTAAAAGATGTACGTTGTTCAAAACTGTGAAGGGCCTGGGTCTTGCAACTTCATACTTAATAAATTCTGTGAGAACGTATCCAAATAAAAGGGCAATAATACCCAAAATAGCAACATCCCTCCCCTTTTCTCCCCCGAATATGAAAATACCAACACATACAAGTAACCAGAAAGCATCTGTACCTGCATTTGTCAGTATTGGCATTGTAACGTTGAAGACAGCGTTCTGCAGGCCGTGGTTTATCATGTAAAAGAGTGCCACATCCACGTGGTTGATTGAAACTATAAAACTTTCCAGCATGCCTTTTAACTCCAAAACAGGGATCTTCTATCCATTATATTTTCATCATCCATGATAAAGGTTACATGATTGGGTTGGAATTTTTCCGTGAACATTTATATCTGTAAAGATCATTTGAATTTATTTTTAAAGCTTCGAATCAATTAAAAACCTTAAAATTTCAATATTTTAAATCTCAAATATTTTAAGAATATAGGATTATTAAAATATCTTTTATGATTTTTTAATTAATTTAATGATTTTAAAAAAGTTAATGAAAAAATAGAGGTAAAAAAGAGGGTTACTTCTTCTCTATTTTTATTTTAATTGGGGATTTAATATCCTTCTTCCTCACAACCCATATCGTGACACCCAGCACAATGAGGACAATGAGCCAGACAGGGAAGACGAAGATGGTATCATCTGTTGTTAGGGTTTGGGTTGGGGAGTACCTTCCATATTTTATGGTTGTTTTGGCATCGTAGATACCAAAATCCCAGATACCTGGGGTCCAGCTTGTTTTCATGTAGTACTGGTCATCGGGGTAAACTCCACCGTTGAACGTGACGTTATGACTGTTAAACCATCCTTTTAGGGCTATGTTACCCGTCATGTTGGCGTAGACAGTTCCGTTGTTTTTAACGTGGTAAACGAAGGATCCTGTCATGAAGTTGAAGAGGAATGATGGTGCACTGTGCTCCTTAAGCTGCAGTGACTCTATGATCTGCCCTGGAAGACCCACAGTTATTGGTACAACGATCTCTGGAACCTGCTGAACCTGCATCACAGGTAGATTCTTGTTTGATTGAGCAGTAGTCTGATTTAACGGATATCCCCTTATAACTAGGGCACCCATTGCATCGTAGTAATTCACATTTGAAGGTACATTAACCGTGAACTGAACTTCCTTCTTTTGCTTTGGTGCAAGTAGGAAATTAGTCTGATTAACGGATATCCATGTTGCTATTCCCACATCTGAAAAGAGAAGGTTCACGTTGTCCATCTGAAGCCTCTTCTTATCAATGGTAACGTTCAGAGTATCAGAACCAATGTTCTCCACTGTCAGCGTTCCCTGGTAGGTCTGGGGTGCCGTCATCTTGAGATGAAAACCACCCGGCGATGCCAGAATTCCCGTGGCTGATACTGAACCTAAACTCGTTAACATGACTAAAACTAGAAATATGATGCTGAATCTTTTGATACGTGTCTTTGAATCCATATACTTCCTCCAAACTAGAGTAATCTATTGATGATGTTGGTTTAATGTTATTTAAAAATTAGTTTGGTAGGTTGGTATATATATTTTTTAGATAATGTAAAACCTGCAAAAATCTGAGATATATCAAAAAATAAATTATTTTAAGAAAAATTAAAAAAGTAAAAATCGAAAATTCAAATTATGCTGGTTTTGCTGCATCCTTTTGAACTGCAGTGTATGTAACACTTGTGTCGTATTTACCAGCGCTGGTTCCTACAGGTGCAGTAATTGTTAGGTCTAATGTTGAGGATGTACTACTTTTTTTAGGTGCCTTTACCATAGTTAAACATTTAGCGTAGTCTGTTGTGAATGGTGTTGAAGATGTACCATAAGTGAAATCAGTTAAAGCTAAAAAGTCACCTGTTTCAGTACCAGTGTATGTAAAATCTGCTGCTTTTGTCCAAACATCTATTGCAACGTTAGATGTGGATGTCACAGTTGTTGTAAGTGTATTGCTTGAGCCATCTGCGTCTAAAGCACCGAAGTCAAGTGGACTGTTAACAGTTATAGCTACTGTTGGGTTTACTTTAACTGTTACTGATTGTGTTGCTGTACTTGACGTTTCTGCAAAAGCAGGGCAAACTCCCACAAACATCATGATGGCTAATGCCATTACCCCTATTATTTTTTTATTCATCATATTCTTGTCACTCCAATTATTATTAATACTATCATTGGGGTTCATAACAAAAATCGCCAGTAAAGGGAACATTTTTGTGAACTCTGTTCCATTATTAGAAATATTTTGATATATATAGTTTGCGTATTAATCCTTTCAAAGTCCGCCCATATCATAAGGACACTTCAAGGAATTCATGGAAACTGAACATTTAAAAATAGGCCATAACGTTTTAAATTTCTTATAAAAACGTTTCTCAGCTATTTAATCCATTTAAACGTTTTTTGTGAAGATCATCACATAAAATCAGTTCAATGAATTTCATGCAAAAAATTTTTAAAAAATAAGTTAAAGAGGTCCATGAATGCAAAAATAAGATTAAAAAACTTTCAATAATTAATTTAAATGATTTTTAAGGTTTTAATTTGAAAAAAGTAGATGAATTTTAATATCAAAAAATGAAAGTGTGCTCTTTCCCTAAAAATAATTTGAATCATGTTCCAGTTGATTATGTGGGGAATAAATAGAAGAAATATATTTGTTATCTTTCTTTTAATCAGTTTTTTTCTTTAAAACTGGTTAAACAGGCTGTGTGGCAGTATCAAAAATAGCAATATACTCAATAGTGGTTTGATAAGTACCTGGGCTTGTTCCAAAGGGAACAGTCAAATAGTAATTGGCACTGGTGGTAATTGGAGATAGATAAATGGTATTCCCATATATATCATAATCACTTGCAACGTAATAAACTCTATTGGAATAAGTATTATGATACCTGAAACTCTGAGTATTCCAGTATGTAACTAAATTGTAATTCGTGTTAAAAGATGTTTTTTGTAATGAACTACTTCCAAATCCGTCATACTTTAAATTGTTAATGGGTATGTTATCAGTGCCACTATCCAGATCACCTGCGGACTTAACATACAGATTAAGGCGATTGAATGAGACAAAGTCCCCCGCACAAACTTCAATAGTTGTTTGAGATGGATAAGAATTTTCAGAGTTATCAGCAAGTACAGAACCTAAATCCACTGAGCTTGGAGTTACCGTAAGTGATGTGTATGAACTAGAACTTGGTGCTGCAGCAGCTAGAGTTACCAAACTGCTAGATTTACTGGTTGTATTTGTCAATTTTGTGGTATTTGTTATATTAGTATCATTGATGGAAGAAATTGAAGTTCCAAAGGATCCGAAGGTTCCTAAAAATATTAAAAAAACCATAATCACTATTAAAACTATTTTTTCTATTTTATCCACCCCATATCATTACAACTGATTACAAAAATATTGATAAAAATACTTATTATTTTTATGGTTCTAATGAAAATTAGAATAATAATTGATTATTTAGTAATATAATCTATTATTGTATAATTACAAGGTAATAAACAGTTGTAGTGTAAGTTTCACCTGCAGATCCCATGGGTACTGTTAAATAATAATTACCATTGACACTATCTGAAACAGACCAAGTTCTCCACAATAAAACGTTTGTATACTGGAAATTCCATGATTTAACCTTATTATAATCCGTTTTGAATGAAGTTTTAGACAAACTTGAATTCGAAAATCCGTCATATTTAAAATTGTCTAAGGGTATACTATCTGAAGGACTTATTAAATCACCTGTTACTTTAACATAAAGATTTAATTTATCATTGAGCTGTTCCCATCTCCATGTAGTTTCATCTGCAGTAACATTAACTTGCGTTACTGAAGGATAAGGCAATTCGGAACCATCAGCTATCCTATTACTAAGATTTGCAGATGGGGTGACTTCTAGAGAAACATCAGCATCAGGATCAGTTGCACTGGGTTCAGGATCATCCAGGTCAGTCACAGCAAAACTGTCACTTGTAAAGTTAGTATCGTTGGTTGTATTCGTGACGTTGGTATCATTGGCAGAACTTGAAGTCCCAACAAATCCAAAAAATGTGCTGAAACCTACTATCAATACGAGTAGTAATACCAGAACCGTGCCTTCAATGTCAACCAACGAAATCACCTTTAAATATCCTCAAAACATCCTTGCATTAAACTAATTATTATCTTTTGTGGTTGTGAACAGTATAAACCTTACGGATGATGAAAAAAAGTCACACAAGTAATATCTATCCTTTGAAGGAATTTAAAGAAAAAATAAACTAAATTAAGGACTTTAAAATAAAATAAACATTAAAAAGACAATTATATCCTAAAAAATATTCATTTTCACCTTAGTTTTCAAAACTGTCCTTTGTGACAATTATCACAAAACCTTGATCATGGTGATATGGAAATGAACCTACCTTTTGGTAAATCAGTTTAAACATCAAAAACAGATAAAAAATGTCAACATCCCATTTTAAGCAAAAGAAAAATTTAAATAAAAAAAATAAGAATTTTTCAAGCGTTTTAAAATTTTCAGCTAAAAAATAAAAAAACAATAATGTGAACCTTCACATTATCTCATTGATAAGCTCAGCATTCAGTATTGAAGCCCCTGCAGCCCCCCTTATGGTGTTATGACCCACAAGGATATATTTAAGGCTTTTGGAGAACACATCATCCCTACGGATCCTGCCGACGGATACTGCCATCCCATTACCAGTGTTACGATCCATACGTGGCTGAGGCCTGTTCTCTTCTTCTCTTATGACCACTGGTGCTTCAGGTGCTGAGTGGAGGCTGAGTTTCTGGGGCATTCCCCTGAAAGATGTGAATGATTCTTTGATGTCATCCAATTCAAAGTCATCCTCCATCTCTATGAAAACTGCCTCTGTGTGGCCGTCCAGTACTGCAACCCTGTTGCATGATGCACTCAATCCGAAGTTTGCAGGGATCACAGATTCTCCATCGTACTCTCCAAGGAGGTGCAATGTTTCAGATTCCATTTTCTCCTCCTCCCCACCTATGAAGGGCACCAGGTTGTCCACAATTGCCATGGATGGAACACCGTTGTATCCTGCCCCAGATACCGCCTGCATGGTTGAGACATAGACCCTTTTGATGTTGAACTGGTCGTAGAGTGGTTTAAGGGTTAAAGTGAGTGCTATGGTTGAGCAGTTTGGATTGGTGACTATGAATCCATCCCATCCCCTGTTTTTCTGCTGGGTTTCAATGAGTTCCAGGTGCTCAGGGTTGACCTCAGGTATGACCAGGGGCACGTCTGGTTCCATACGCATTGCACTTGCATTGGATGCAACTTTCATGCCTGCAGCTGCAAATTTAGGTTCAACAACTGCTGCTGTGTCTGTAGGTAGGGCTGAAAATACTATTTCAACATCTTTAACCTCTGCAGGGTCTGTGTCAACCACAGTTATGTCTTTCACTGATTCTGGTATTCCAGTGTCTAAATGCCATGTCACTGCATCCTCATACCTTTTGCCTGCTGATCGTTGGGATGCAGTCAGGGCAGTGATCTCAAATTCGGGATGATCCGCCAGTAGCTGGATGAACCTCTGCCCAACCATTCCAGTTGCTCCAAGAATTCCTACGTTTACCATTTTTCTCAACTTCCCCTTAATATTTCAATCCTTCCATCTTCTTTCCTGAGACCTAATCTCAGTTCTCCATTGTATATTTTTGTAAATCCATTTATTACTTCTACTATTGAACCTTTTTTAATCTTTTCCTTTGGAATGTTGCCGTTCCACAGTTCTAGAGTTACGCTTCCAGTATCATCGATGAGTTTAACCAGAACTAAGCGACTCTTTCCAACATTATTAAATTCCATTGGACCCCGTACATCTGAAACCATTCCAATAACATTGATCTGGTCTAAACCACTCTTCAACTCATTTATCTTAACGTAGTTATCATCCACGAGGTCTGGATCCATCAACGTGAATTCACAGCATCCTTTAACATCCATGAGCTTTCCAGATACTTCTAAGGGTTCACCAACGCTCAAGGTCGTTAAATTCTCAGTATCTCCTATGAACTTCACTGCAATATCCTTCCTGGTATTTCCAAGGAGGTATGCTCTGTTTTCATCATAAAAGGCAAGTTTTCCCTTGAAATCAACGATTCCATCATTTGAAAATGTGATATCTTCCCTCTTGGTTATCTTGTTGAATTCACCTTTGTAGTTCTGGAAGATTCCAGAGAGGTTGTGGGATTTGCATGACAGTACGTATTCATCTTCAGTGTATTCCTTCGATGTTTCATGGTTCCAGACATCTGCAAAGAAGTTTGAACCATCAACCACTGCATCTGGATCGTCTGTGTACAGATTTGCCTCTATCTGTGGATGTCCCTCATTTTCCCTGGAGGATCCCAGACCGCTTCCAGTTAGATTTGAGGAGCCCAGGATCATCTCAGAGTCATCTATTACAATGATCTTGGAGTGAACATGGTTGTTGTACTTTATGAATATTTTATCCTTGAAAATGGTTTTCCACTGTTCAACATCATCCAACTGATGGATACGCTTGAAAACATCTTCTTTTTGAAGTTTTGTGATTAAGTAAAGTTCAAGGTCTGGATTGTTTGATACTGCATTTTCGAATGCAGTTACAAGTTCTTCCCCAAGGGTTATCCATGGGTATATGATGTAGATATGGCTCTGGGCATAGCTTATCCTTTCATGGATCTTCCTGAGGTAGGATCTGTCTTCCTTTAAAAATGTTGGGAGAAACTCTGTGACATGATCATCACGTTGAAAAAGCATTTGCTCACCTTACAATCAGTTTAACCCTAAAACATCTCCCATGTCACTTATCTTCCCTTCTTCTGCAGTTACAACGTATCTAACTGCCTTTATAACTCCATTTACAAATGCCTGTCTGCTGTGGGCTCTATGAACAAATTCTATTCGTTCTCCCTCACCTGCAAAGAGTACTGTGTGGTCCCCTACAATGTCTCCTCCACGCACTGCGTGTACTCCTATCTCTTCAGCTTTTCTCTCACCAACTATTCCCTTTCTGCCGTAAACCCCAACGTCATCCATGTTGCGGTTGAGTTCCTCTGCTATGATTTCTGCAGCCCTGACAGCTGTTCCTGATGGTGCGTCCTTCTTGTGTTTGTGGTGGGCTTCGATGATCTCAACATCGTAGTCACCGAGGATCCTTGCAAGGTCACGCACAACCTTGAAGAACACGTTAACACCAACAGCCATGTTAGGAGCTATAACTACTTTGATGCTGTTTTCTTTGATTGAGGATCTGATGGTTTCCATCTCTTCGTCTGTGAATCCTGTTGTTCCCACAACCAGATTCACACCGCACTCTGCACAGGTCTTTATGGTGACCATTGCAGCTTTGGCTATTGTAAAGTCAATGAGCACGTCTGGTTTCTTTGCTGTGAGCTCTTCTTTGAGGTTTTCAGCTCCTGTGACTTTCACACCGATTTCCCCAACTCCTATAGCTTCCCCAACATCTTTACCTTCAAGGGGTGAGTTTGGAGCTTCTATTGCTGCCACAACTTCCATATCATCCTGTTGAAGTACTGTTTTGATTATCTTTGAACCCATTCTTCCGCATGCACCTGTTACAGCCACTTTTATCATTTTATCCATCTCCATTTAACTAAGAATATACATGATGAATCTGTAAAGATTTTTATGTTGATTCATGTTTTTAAATTAACTTTTAAAGATTTATAGGCTATTATAAATATTTTTTTTGATAAGATTTCTTCATCGTGGAGTATCAAGAGAAATAAGTTTTCGTTTTTGCACATCTTTTCAGGATAATTCATAAGCTCAGATCATTCCCCACTCCTGCTTGAATCAGCACAAAACACCCTTAAGGAATTAAAATATACCCTGAAAGAATTAAAATACCTGAATTTCATGAATAAAAAAATACAGAAATTGAGGTACCGGAATAAGCTGAATTAGGATTTAACTAAAAAAGAGACTTTAAAAAAAGGTAAAAACTTTAAAAAGTGTTAGCTCAACCTTAAATCAGTCCAAGGTCATTCAGAACTTCAGCAAGCTTGGCCTTGCTCTCCTCTTTAAGGGGTGCAAGGGGCATTCTAACATGACCTGCAGGTCTTCCCATCATGTTCATGGATTCCTTTGCAGGAACTGGGTTTGATTCTATGAAAAGAACTTTCATGAGCTCGTAGAGTTCGTAGTGAAGTTTGAAAGCTGTTTTGAAGTCTCCTTTCAGGCCTGCATCCACCATCTGACTCATACGTGCAGGGTCAACATTTGCAACCACACTTATAACTCCCTTTGCTCCCAGGGCTATCATTGGGAGTGTGAGGTTGTCGTTTCCAGAGAGCACTGCGAAGTCAGTGCAGTCAAGGTCCTGGAGTCTTTTTATGGTCTGGGAAACCTTGTCCATATCAGGATTTGCCTCTTTTATCCCAAGGATTCCATCGAGCTGGGCAACTTTACCAATGGTATCCACGTCTATGTCTGTTCCTGTTCTGGATGGAACGTTGTAAACAATTATTGGTATGTTCGTGGATTCTGATAGGAGCTTGTAGTGCTGGTAGAGTCCGTGTTGCTGTGGTTTGTTGTAGTAAGGTGTTATTACCAGGGCTGCATCAGCTCCTGAGTCTTCAGCGTGCTGTACAAGGCTGAGTGCTTCTTTTGAGGAGTTACTTCCAGCTCCTGCTATTGCCCTTGCCCTTCCATTGACCTCATCAACCAGGATGTCGATCATCTTCCTCTGCTCATCATGAGTTATGGTGGCTGATTCACCGGTTGTTCCGGCTGCAAGTATACCATTAACTCCATTTTCAATGAGATAGTTTATGTTTTCACGCATTCCTGTTTCATCCACCCCATCATCCTTGGTGAAGGGTGTTACCATAGCAACTGTTGTACCTTCAAAATTCATTCTAAGACTCTCCTTACCAGTTCATAAGCTTTTTTTCCATCGTTCCAGTCCACAAAAATCACCACAGAAGTTTGACTTGAAGAAATCTCAACGATATTGATCTTGTTTTTACGCAGAGGTTCCGTTACCTTGGTTATTATTCCTGGAGTGTCTATGAAGTCCTGGCTTGCAACCGTGATCATGGCTATTTCCATTCCCAGGGACAGGGAGCTGAGGTATTCATTCTCAACAACCACTTCATGGAGGACTTCATGGGCCTTATCTGCAACTGCCTTATCTATGAATAGTGTTACAGAATTTTGACCTGTTGATATTCCATATATGTTTACATTGTTCTCTGCAAGGGTATCTGTAAGTTTTGAGAGTATGCCCCTTTTTGTGAGTATCTCCTCTCCAACCACTGCAATAACAGATATTGGTTCTGAGTTTAAGGCAGTTGTTTTAAGCATCTGATTCCCTGCGGGCCCCATTATCTCTGTTCCAAGGGCTGAAAGATCTCCGTGTTCAAATCCTATGATCTTGGCATTTATCAATGGATCCTTGTATCTCAGGGCATGTGGGTGAAGTACCTGTGCCCCATGGGTTGCAAGGTCCCTCATTTCCTCAACTGATATTCTATCAAGCTTCTTTGCAGTCCGGAGTTTGTTGGGATCCGTTGACATCACACCGCCAACATCAGTTACAATGATAACTTCCTCTGCACTGAGGCAGTGGCCCAAGAGGAAAGCAGTTATGTCACTGCCCCCTCTGCCCAGGGTTGTGATGTTTCCAGTTTCATCCTTTCCAAGGAAGCCGCAGAGCACTGGTATGATGCCCTGGTCAAGTAGGTTCATAATTTCCTTGGATTTTTCTTCGGTTAACTCGTAGTTGACCTTTGCATTTAAATAATTGCTATCGGTGATAACGGGCCAGTTATCCATGTGAGGATCGATGTATTCAGATTTTACACCCAGAGACTCTATTGTTGCTGAGAAAACTCTGACACTTGTTGTTTCACCCATGGATACTATGTCTGCAAGCTGCTTCTCTGTTACAGCATCACCTATTGCATCGTTGACTATCTTCAGGATATCATCAGTTGTCTTGTTTATGGCAGAAACCACAACAACAACCTTTTTACCCTTCATATACTCTTTTACAACAGATTCTGCTGCTTTTCTTATTCGTTCTCCATTTCCTACGGATGTTCCTCCGAATTTGGCCACAATTACTTCCATTAAATACACACCTTTAGGTTAAAAGCCTTTTATAAAAATTAATTATTAGTTATGGTATATTTTTATTTATAAGGATTTATAAAAATTTTATAAAAATATATGAGAATTGTAAAAGCTCGATAAATATAAAAGTTTAAGTTTAACTCTTAAGATCATGTAATCTTAAGAATGCAAACTTAAAATAGTTTTTTAAGATTTATTAGGACTGCAGTCTAATTATGACTGGTTCCTAACTACTCTGGTTACGTATCCAGCTATCTTGTTTCTTAAATGTTTTGTACTGACTGTTGAGAATTCTTCAACTAATTTTTTGTTCTTATCGAAATCAGTTGTGAATTGGCTCGGGTAAGTTTCAACCAGTTCTTTAGCTGTCCTTTTAACGAATGATGTTCGTATGTTACCCATTCTTTTCCCTCCTTAAAATTTTTTCTTGTTCTTTTTTACTCATACTCGCGAGTATTTGCATTATACGGGTAAGGCTGACTTCATCAATTTTCTTTTCCCTTGCTATTTCTTTGATCTTTTCTTGAATAAATGCTTCTCTCTTTTTATCCTCAATTTCAATACCAAGAACGATCTTGGCATTGAGAATATCTCTTGCAAGGGATGTTCTTCTTTCAATGAGATTTATGATAGCTTCATCCATCTCATCTATCTTATTTCTTGAATCCTGAAGTAGTCTTAAAGCTTCTTCCCTATCCACTGCGAACCACCTTCGTGCCTTCGTTGTCAACCTCTGTTCTTATGACCCTTCCGGGATAGGAACTCCATGATTCCTCTACTCTGTCGGCATTTCTGTTGTTGGCTACTGCTACAAATGAGGGTCCTGTACCTGAAAGCCCTGCTGCCACTGCACCAGCATCTAAAGCATCTAAAGCAATGTTTGAATCAAATCCCAGTGCTGAACAGTACAGGAGTCCGTTCAATGTTAGGGCACTGTAAATTTTTCCATTCAATGCTTCATCAAAGGCCATCTTAACCCATGGAGCAAGGAGCTTCATCCGCCCTACATCTGAATTTGCAGTGGGTGACTTTCTATCTGGCATATGTATTAATATATTTTGCTCCTCCATGTTTTTCCTCTGTAGAATTTTCCTCTTTATGTTGTCTGTGACAGTCAAGCCCCCGAAGAAGGATGCACTTGCATCATCAAAGGCCCCTGTTATGGTAACCCCTGCCTCAAGGGATGCATCAATTGCAATGTTGAGAAGATCAAGTTCATTCAAACCTGCATCTTCCAGTTCAAATCCATGTTCATCCATAATTGCACGTGCAGTAGCCATTACAACTGCATTGGAAGTTGCACTGCTGCTTGAAAGACCTGATGCAGCTGGAAGTGTGGATGTTGTTTTAACGCTGACCCCTGTCTTCATGTCCAGGTACTTCAGTTCCCCTGATATCCTGAGGATTCCGAACCTTTCAATGACCTTCTCAACGCAGAGTTCCATGAGTTTGGTGTCAACGAAGCTGTCTGTTTCACATACTATTGAGGATTTAGGACCTTTTAATTTAACTTCTGCATTAACATAAAGTTTTATGCCAAATGCTGAACCGTATCCTGTTGATATTGCATTTATTACTGTGGCAGAGCCGGGAGATCGGACTTTTGTGTTCAATAACATCACCATTGGCATTCAATAAAATTTATATCTAAATTTATATGCTGTAACTTCATATGATCTGGATCATGAGTTTGAGATCCTCATTCTATTTGTTATGGTTAATAAATGAAGTATATGAGTAGGGGTTAATAATGATTTCCAGACCCTTTAATTGAATTGAAGATAAATATTCCAAACATCTTTCATGAAAAGGATTCTTTGAAACTTAAAACAATTTTCACCCCTAAAAATTCTTATTATTCTTGTTTTAAGTATTATTTGTACATTATGGTTCCTGTGGGTATTAAAGCCCCACCAAAATAACGATAAGAAGCAGTATGAGTACTCCAATAATTATGAGTCTGTTTATCTCCCCTTCTAATCCTTCTTTTCACCCATGAACTTAACTCTGTTTTTGATTTTATTTACATATTGGTTATATGAGTTGGGAATCATGACCTTCAAAAAAAATGCATAAAAAAAAGTTTGATATAATATTATATACATAAAAAAGGACTAATAAAAATAATGATGAAAGTATCACAGTTATCTTGAACATCTGAAGTGATAAACATGGATAAAAATACGAAAATAGTTTTAACAGTGATTGGTGGAGGATTAACTGTACTATTACTGCTTATGTTATCATTTGTTGCCTACGTTGGCAGTTCCGCCGATGGAAACCCCTTTGGAGACACAGTTGCAGTTATACCACTTCAGGGAGAGATTGGATATGGATCATCCAGTGTTCTCAGCAGTGAAGTTGCAACGCCTGAAACATTTAAGGATGAACTATCCCAGGCAGAGGAGGACAGTTCAGTGAGCGCAATCCTCGTTGAAGTTAACAGTCCCGGAGGAACACCAGTGGCCAGTGAAGAAATCATGGAGACAATTAAAGATTCTAAAAAACCTGTTGTTGTCTGGATAAGTGATGTTGGTGCTTCAGGGGCCTACCTTGCATCAACATCTGCAGATAAAATAGTGGCAAGTCCATCCTCCATGGTTGGAAGCATAGGGGTTATCATGGACATGACGGATCTCTCAGGCCTCTACCAGAAGCTGGGAATATACAAGTACTCCATAAAAGCCGGAGAATACAAGGACATGGGTGCAGATTACCGTAATTTAACATCTGAAGAAAGGAGTATGCTTCAGTCAATGGTGGATCAGGATTACGCCCATTTCATAAGTATCGTTGCAACCAACAGACATCTGAACGAAACCTACGTTGAAAGTGTTGCAGGGGGAAAAATATATACAGGCACACAGGCTAAAGATTTAAAGCTTGTAGATGATACTGGTAGTAAGGAACATGCACTGGATCTTGCAGCCCGGCTGGGTGGAATAGAAGGTGAGTACAACGTGGAAACCATAACCCCACCTACAAACTTTGAAGACATACTCAGCAGTGTTTCATCAAGCTTAGCCTATTCCCTTGGTAAAGGAATTGGAAGCAACCTGAAAGAAGGTGCAATTGAGTACATATTCCAATAGAAGTATATATTACCATTGCATTCATTTAATGTTGTGTTAAATGAGGTTAAAAAAGAGGTGAAAGATATGGTAGTTAAAGTTGAAGTGTTTACATCCCCATCCTGTCCCTACTGTCCAATGGCAGTTGAACTTGTAGAAGAAGTTAAAAAGGATATGGGTGGCGAGTTGGAAGTGGAAAAAATCGACATATCCATCAACCAGGAAAAAGCAGTTGAATACGGATTAATGGCCGTACCTGCAATCGCCTTAAATGGTGTTGTAAAATTTGTGGGTGCACCAAGTAAGGAAGAACTTGTAGCAGCCATCAAAGAAGAAACTGGATAAAAACAAACTGGGATTCTGAAGAGTCCCTATTTTTTTATCTCATGATACCAAAAATTTGCTAATCCCTTAAATACTATTTTTTTTAAAGTAACTGTATGGAAAAGAGAGAGATGGCCCATTACCATCTTCCCATTCATGAGGAAGAATACGGGATCACAACAGGCAGCGCTGCAACAGGAGCTGCCCTTGCAGCACTTCTATCCATAAAGAAGGATGTGAAGGTTGTGAAGATCCAGACCCCCATCACCCAGCTGGATATAGAGGTGGAAAGCTCCCAGAAGCTAACTGAAACATCTGGAAGGGCTTCAGTGATAAAAAGGCCCTACAACGACCCTGATGTTACAAGAAACCTTGAATTCTTTGCAGACCTGACCCTGAAAAAAGAGCAGGGAATAACTGTGGAGGGTGGTGATGGTGTTGGAAGGGTTACAAAACCAGGACTCCAGGTTCCAGTTGGAGAGGCAGCAATCAATCCTGTTCCACGTGATATGATACAATCCAACCTCCAAAGGGTTCTTGATAAGGAATTTCCTGGTTACAGTGGTGCTGAAGTTATTATATCAGTTCCAGAGGGCAGGGAAACTGCGAAAAGGACCATGAATTCCCGTCTTGGAATTGTTGATGGAATTTCCATACTTGGAACAACTGGTATTGCCCGTTCAATGTCAGTTGAAAGTTACAGGAAATCCTTCAAGTGTCAGATGGATGTTTCCCTGGCTGAGGGCTATGATGAACTCATCTTCGTACCAGGCAACATTGGTGAAAAACTTGCAATGAAACTTCTGGATGTTCATGAGGATGAGGTGGTTCAGATGAGCAACTTCGTGGGTTACATGCTCTCTGAAGCAGAATCAGCAGGTGTTAATAGGATCACACTCTTTGGACATGCAGGCAAGCTCATCAAGATCGCTGCAGGCATATTCAACACCAAGCACAGTGTTGCAGACGGCAGGCGTGAGGTCATAATGGCACATGCAGCTCTTCAGGGTGCAGGTTGTAAAGTTGTGAGGAAGATATTTGATTCCAACACAACCGAGGAAATGATAGACGTTCTCAATGAATTTAACATGGTTCTCCCTGTTTTCAACAGCATTGCAGATTCAATTAAAGACATCTGCAGTGCCAAGTATCAGATGGACTTCGATGTGGTGATACTGAGGATGGATGGGACCGTGCTGAACGAAAACCATGCTATAAGGGTTAAGTCTGTGGAGGATCCCTGAATTTATCCTACCTATACCAAGTTTTCATTTTTTTATTTTTAGATTATATCCTGGGATTCAAAGATCACCTGGTTTTAGCCTACTGGATTCAGATATCCCTAATTTTTATGATAAATTTTATAAGATACATTATAAAAGGATAAGATTGAAACATTTACAACAAGATTCATTATATAAGAAAAAATACTGATTCAAGAAAAATCTTCAAAATTTTTTGGTTAACTATTAGTTAACCATTCCTGATCAATTTTTAGAGTTGGAGGTGCATTACATGGGTGAAAAAACGTTTACACATCTTACAGAGGGTGGTGTTCACATGGTTGAGGTTGGAGACAAACCAGTTGTGAGGAGAACAGCCACTGCAAGGGGTAAAATCTATTTAAAAGAAAGTACTGTGGATCTCATTAAAAATGAGGAGATAAAAAAGGGTAACGTACTTACAACTGCACAGATAGCTGCCATCAGTGCCGTGAAATCAACCCATCACACCATACCCCTCTGCCACTCACTGAAAATAACTGGTATTGAAGTGGAATTCAACGTAGAACTTGACACCATAGGTGTAGAGGTCAGTGTCCGGTGCGATGGAAAAACAGGCGTTGAAATGGAAGCACTTACAGGAGTCAGTGTTGGACTTCTAACCATATGGGACATGGTTAAAAGTGTTGAAAAGGATGATGATGGCCAGTATCCATCAACGAAGATTTCAGACATCGAAGTTGTGAGGAAGGAGAAGGTGGGACTTTGAAGACCCATATTGCCCTTCTTCTCCTGGCCATGATACTGGTTTCAATGGTTGGTGCAGGTGCTGGATACGCATCCCTGAGAAACAGCAGAAACAGAAGCTCTGATATTGCAGTTGATGATCAGGACCTGATCCAGGAATTCCAGCTATCCAAATCTCCACTTGTGAATTTTCTGCCCCTTGGCATTCACATACCTAAAGCCGGGCAGATAATGCAGATATTTATTCTAGGTTCCCTACTTGGCTTGAGCTGGGTTATGGCCAGAAGGGGAGATATGGAGTTTTAAAAAAGCTCGACACATCAATTGTCATAAAGCTTCAAATTTTTTTAAAGATGTTTATGGAATAAAAATTATCAGCCCATAGGATTTGATCACCATGGAAACTATAAATAAGGAAATCAGAGAGATTATAAAGGATTCTTATCCAAATATAAAGGAGTTGAACCCTGCACAGAAGGCTGTGGTTGATTCTGGATATTTGAAGGAGGACACCAACTACATCATTGCCATTCCAACTGCCAGTGGAAAAACCCTTCTGGGAGTTATGGCCGCCCTCAACACAGTGCTGAAGGGAGGTAAAGCAGTTTATGCCGTGCCCCTTATATCCATCCAGAACGAGAAGGTTAAGGAGTTCAAGGAATTTGAAAAGTTCGGTATCAAAGTTGGGAAGCATCCTTCATCCTCTGATATTGCTGTTATGGTTTTTGAATCCTTCGATGCAGTGACACGTTTTTCATGGAACACCCTGCGTGAGGTTGACCTTCTCATCATCGATGAATTTCACATGATAGGGGAGTACTCAAGGGGTCCAACCATTGAATGTGCAATAACCCGTTCAAGGATATTGAACCCTGGTATGAGGATGGTTGCACTTTCAGCAACACTGCAGAACATGCCTGAGCTTTCCTCATGGATGGATGCACATGTTGTTCAGCATGATTACCGTCCTGTTCCACTCTACAAGGATGTGCTCACAACCGAGGAGATGGGACTTAAAAACAAAAATGATGTGATCCTCAAGATACTGAACACTTCCATGGAGGAAGAATCCCAGGCCCTTGTGTTTGTATCCACACGGAGATTCACTGAATCCCTTGCAAACCATATTTCAGGAAAGATAAAACGGAAAATATCCCCTGAAAAGAGGAAGGCCTTTAAGGAGGTTGCAGACAAGATACTGGACGTTCCCAAAAGGAGGGGAACCCTTCCAACTGCTGTTTGCCTGAAGCTTGCAGAGTGTGTTGAGAATGGAGTGGCCTTCCACCATGCTGGTTTATTTGACAAGCAGAAGGAGATCATTGAGGATGAGTTTCGTGCAGGAAACCTCCTCATGATCACCGCAACCCCCAGTTTGATGTACGGTGTGAACCTCCCATCTAAAAACGTTGTTATACGTGATTACACCCGCTGGACAGGGCAGGGACCCCAGCCCATACCTGTCTTTGACTACGAGCAGATGTCAGGAAGGGCTGGAAGGCCAGGCTACGATGATGAGGGATACTCTTACCTCATTGCCAAGAGTGTTGATGAAGCCTTCAACCTCAAGGAGCATTACATCTACGGGGAAATAGAAACAACGAATTCCAAACTTATAGAGAACAAGGATGCTGTTTACAAGCAGATAATAACCCAGGTGGCATCAACCCTTGCAAAGAATCCTCAGGAAATACTCCAGTTCTTCAACACCACCTTCTACGGATTTCAAATGTCTAACAACGAGTATTTATCCGCATTTTCATCTGATTCCATGGAGTACGAGGTGAATGAGGCCCTTGAATTTCTCATGCAGAATGGGATAATCCGTGCAACCCCTGATGGGCTTAAGGCAACTGACTTTGGAATGCTCATCGCCAAAAGCAACTACACAGTTGAGACAGCTGTTAAACTGAGGGAATTTGCACGTTCAGGTGATATTGAATCCAGCAAACTCCTCTACGAAATTTCAAGAACCCCTGATATTCCTGTTATTTCATTTAAAGGCCGTAAGAGTAAGGATCCTGTGAGGGAGAGGCTGAGCAAGGCAGGGATATTTGCAGTTGACATGGGACTGTCCGAGGCCACAGCTGCAACCCTCATGGAGTGGCTGGACGAGCGCAGTGAGTACGAGATAGAGAATGCATTCAATGTCTACGCTGCATCAACCAGGAGAACATCCTACGAAGCATCACTCCTTGTGAAGTTCTTCAGGAGGATATGTGAGGTTATGGGAATTTACACAGGTCTTGACCAGCTAGACCTCCTTTCTGCAAGGCTTTACTACGGTGTTAAGGAGGATCTTGTGCCCATGGTCCTGTCCATTAAACGTCTTGGCCGTAGAAGGGCACGTGCCCTTGTTGATGCCTTCGGAACGGATCTTCGATACGTTTCACGTGAGGAGCTTCTGCGTATTGAGGGCATAGGTCCTAAAACTGCTGAATCCATACTTAAATGGTGCAGGGAATGAAATTCAACTTTGACAAACCACTTAAGCAGGTTGAGCTTGTTGAGATGCTTAAAAATGAGGCAGATGAAATTTCAGTAAGGGACATAATGGAAATTTACACTGAGATGAACAGGGAAGGAAAGTACGTTCAGAAGAGCTACCATGATGAGTACATCAAATTCTACATCAAATCCTATCTAAAATATTTAAAAGATTTAAAAACCGATGAAACTCCCTACAGCTCCTATGTGGATATGGAAAAGTTACGAAACACCGTGGACCATCTGGAAAGCCTGTTTGAGCGCCATGAAAAATATTCAAAGCCCCGTTTAAAAAAGGTGCTTTACGTAACAACCCTTTACCCAACCTTCGTACTGGAAGAACCAATACACATCATAGGATCACAGTTTCCCGGAGGTTTAAAGGTTAAAAAAGAGGGTGAAACCTACTTGTGTCCTGTAAAAGAGAAACAGGAAGAAAGCCCAAATGCCCTCTGCAAATTCTGTATTGCAGAGCAGGACGAGGATGTTTGAAAGTTAGGTTACTTATAATAAGTTGGAATCATTAAATTATTGAAATTGATTTTATAATAAAAACGTGGTTCAAGACTATTTACCAAAAATTTGATATGAATAAAGGATGTTGATTTAAATAAATGGATGTGCCCTGATGCCTGAAAGTTTTGTTGATACTGCCCTGAAGGAGAAAATGACCAAAGATGAACTTTTATCCCTCCTCAAGAGGGAAGCCCGTAACCTTCACATGAAGGATATAATGCTTGCAACTGCATTTTTCCAGGAGGATGCCCAGTTCATGCCCAAGGGCTACAGGGATGACTACATCAAAACCTTCTCAAAGGCATTTTTCACACGGATCAAGGATATAAAAGAGGATGAAAATCATTACCCAGGTTCTGTGAATCTTGAAAAGCTTAGGGGATTTTTCAAACTCTTGGATGAACAAAAAGCTGGTGCAAAGGGTGACAGGGAGCTTTGTTTTTTGAGGATCGCCAGTTTAGTTGCAACCTACACAACCTTCATCCGTGAAGAATCCATACATCCCATTGGAACCAAATTTCCAGGGGGTTTTACCCTTCGATTCCATGATGGAGAGTATCTTTGTCCTGTGAAGGATCGTCAGGAAAAGAATCCAAGTGCACTCTGCAGGTTCTGTGTGTCTGTGCAGGATGAAGATGCTGTTTAATTGTGACTTTTAAAGTTTTTATTGATTTTTAAGCCCTTTTTTTAGATTTTACCCTGAATCTAAGATGAACTACCCTTAAATACTGAGTTATTCATTAAATTCATGGATTATTTATTAAATAAAAATATTTTTCTACAGTAGAACCAAGTTATGGATATGGATTTTGAACCCTTCAAAAAACTCAAAACAAATCATTCCTTGCTGATTTTATCTGCAATTCCATTTAAGGAGATGAATTTATCTGCAACCTGTATGAATTCCTCTGTTATTCCCTGAATAAGGAAGTAGGCTATTTCAACCTTTTTACCCCGTCTTTGAACCTCTTCAATTGCCCGGAAGTAGTCGTAGTCCCCTGAGACAATGATGGCTGTGTCGTACTGGTCGTCCATTGCAAAGGATATTAGATCGGTGGCCAGTGCAATGTCAACACCCTTTTCAACCTGTTCAGTTGTCTGGTTTTCCATTCCACAGTAATCACATTTCACAGTCACACGGTGGGTTTTAAGTGGAACAGCTGTGACTTTGAAGCCGTTGTAGCCAAGCATGTCAAGAAACCTTTTCTGGGCCGGGAACTGGCTTGAGTGTTCCCTTGGAATTGCAGCGTAGTAGTTCACATTCACGAGCTTTCTGCCTGCAGTTAATTCATCCCTGAGATTCAGAAGATCGATCTTGTAGCCCTTCTGGTAGTTGTTGCAGCCGTGAAAAAGGTTTGCACCATCTATAAATATCATTACCCGTTCTTGCATCTTCAACCCTAATATTGTTTCTAATTATATTCCATCTGTGAATCTGGTTATTAATTGTTTCCTATTTTCAGCTTAGATGAACCTATGCAGTATAACGTTAGTGAGTTACAAAAAAAATCTGAAGTCAGTACCCCTCAATTTCGTAGTACATCAAAAAAGGAAGAGAATTTATTTTAACATGAAAGAACATTCCCTAAGTGGGTTTATCTCTTTGGGTCAAAGGTTATGGTTTTGCACCCTTAAGGTACTCACGGACCCTTTGAACTTCAAGATCCCAATCAGAAAGCTTATACTTTTCAACAACCTCAATGAATTTCTCGTAGGCTTTAATGGAATCCTCTTTTTCCTCAAAATCCTCTAGAATATTACCCATACCCAGCCATGCCTCAGGGTCCTCTGGATCTATTTTGGTTACTTCACTGTAGCACTCCAGAGCATCTTCTGGCCTTTCAAGGCCCAGGTAGATTTCAGCCTTCAGTGTGAGTGCACTTGTGAACTCTGGCTCAACCCCTAAAATATCAGTTAAGCAGTTAATTGCTTCCTCTTCTTTACCCATATCTGCCAGGGCACATGTCTTGTAGTATATTACAGATGTGTTACGTTCATTTATATCCAGTGCCTTGTTGTAAAACTCCATTGCTTTATCAAAGTTGTTCAAAGATGCTGAGGACAGTCCCAGGTACAGCAGTATGTCTTCATCTTCAGGTTCTACTTCTAAAGCAAGATTCAAAGATTTTATGGCATCTTCATACTTTTCAAGCTCGAATAAGATTATTCCCTTATTTTTCAGGGCCAAAAAGGAGTTTGAATCCATCTCAAGTGCATCATCGAAGTAATTCAAGGCCAGAGTCTTTTTACCCAGAGAAGCCATTATCAAAGCTTTTAAGATTATTGCATTGATGTTTTCTGGTTCAAATTCTAAAAATTTGTCTATAGATCTTTCTGCTTCTTCAAGATCATCCAGGTACAGTAATGCCAGACCCTTGTTGTAGTAAACATCAATATAACTTGGATCCAGTTCCAAAACCTTGTCAAAACATTTCAATGCCCTTTCATCTTCCTGGAGTTCTATCAGTCCAGTTCCCTTCAGGAAAATTGCTGTAACATTATCTGGTTCCAATTCCAATGCCTTTTCAAGGAATTCTACTGCTTCTGCAGGTTCATTTTCCTCGAATTTCTTATTTGCCATTTCAATGTAATCTGATACTTTTGAAGTCATGTTTTTTCACCCTTTTTTATTCCTGTAAATTGTTTTAAAAATAATCAGAAACCCTGGGCCCTGGAACTGCCCCTAAAAATAATTAAATCCCTATTTTTTGACTGGAAGTTCTCATAGTTAATAAGGTATGATCCTTTTATTTATAGTTATCAATCAGATTATTCCTAATTAAATACTTAACTATATGTCTGCAAAATAAATTTAAAAAACAATCCCCCACTCAAGACCGCATTTTATGAATATCCATTCTTTGAATCGGTTTAAATGTTAAATAAAACTTTTGAATCATTCCATAAAGTATTAAAAAGAAATTTCTGGAAAATTCACGCAAAGAGTAAAACTAAAAAAATTCCTTGATCCTTTGTTACCTATGCAAAGTAATTTAAAAAAAAAGATTAATGGAAATATATATCCTCGATTTTCATAATTTCTTAATTTTACCTTTTATTTTCCCTTCAGCTTCTTTAGCCTTCCCTTTAATTTCTCCTTCCATCTCTTTAGTTTTCCCTTTAATTTCTCCTTTCATTTCCTTGGCTTTCCCCTTCATTTCACCTGTTTTTTCACTCATAGAATCCCTCCAATAGTTTTACATTCTAATTCATAATATTGTAATTTTGTCTACTTTGATGATGTGTTGTTGTCCAGGTTTTGGTACCATCCTTTACCCGTGCCCCCCATGAGTTTTGGGAGTATAAAACTCCGAATGACTGTCTTAAACATGACTTTAAACATGTGCCTATGGTTCAGGAGATATTTTGGCCTTGCATAGTATTTCAAATAGGCTGTGGCCAGTTTTCTTTCCACCATCTTCTTGTTTAAACCCATTTCATCATATTTCAAAACTGGTTTTAGTACTGTGTATTCATCCCAGTCATCATCATCTATTAAATTTTTTTCCCTGAGTTCATTGTAGATGGGTGTTCCTGGAAATGGTGTAAGAATAGAATACTGGCAGTAGTCTGAATCAAGTTTAGTTGAGAAATCAATGGTTTTATTCATATCATCTTCGGTTTCTCCAGGATATCCCAGAATGAAAGAGGTTAAAACTTCTAAACCTGCATCTTTTGCAATTTTAACAGCATTTTCAGCGTTTTGAAGAGTTATGCTTTTTTTCATTAAGTCTAAGATACGTTGCGACCCGGATTCAACACCGAAATATATTGTTTGCATTCCTGAATTTTTGAGATTTTGAAGTAACTCTGAGTCTACCCTGTCAACCCTGGATGATGCCACGAATCTCAAATCCATACCTCTGGCTTTGATTTCATTGGCAATATCATTTGCCCTTCTTTTATTGAGCATGAATGTGTCATCCATGAAGCCTATGTCTCTTATCTGGTAGTTATCTATTAATTCCTCTATTTCGTCCACCACGTTGTCTGGACTGCGCCATCGGAACTTTTTGCCCATGATGAGTGAGGATGAACAGTAGTTACAGGAATACACACAACCCCTGCTGGTTATTATTCCACCAGTTTGTTCTTTGGAGACACCGTAGGATTTAAAGGGAACAAGATGTCTGGCTGGGAAAGGTAATGAGTCAAGGTCCTTTATTAAAGGCCTATCAGGTGTAGATTTCAAACTTCCAGTGTTTGGATCCCTGAAAACAATTCCCCTAACATTTTCCAGATCCGGAATACTTTCATGGGAGGATTGGGCTGCTATGTCAACCATGGTCTCCTCCCCCTCACCCAGAACTACCACATCAAGGGCTTCAGAATCTTTTAAAGTTTCAAAAGGCATGAAAGTAGTATGTGGACCACCTATTACTGTTAAAGAATTAGGGAGGATATTTTTAACCATTTCCAAGTATTTAAGTCCGCTGTTTATGGTGGATGTGGTGGCGGTAACAGCTACTACTTGTGGATTGAGCTTTTCTGCCATTTCAGACACATGTTTGTAACCTTTTTGTAGGAGATCATCATCTACTATTTTAACAGAGTAAGATTCTTTCTCCAGTGATGATGCCAGGTACATCAGATTTATAGGAGGGGCTATGAAACCAAGCGCATTTTTCAATGCATTCTCATCGTAAGGGTTTATGAGCATCACATCAATTTCTTTATTCATGTAAATCACCATTAATGTCTCAGTCCCTTCTATCTACCTCATCTCTTCGATCTTCATCGTATCTTCGGTTTCTTCGATTGAATCTTAGTATTAGTGAGCCAACTGCACCACCTATTGCGCCCACAACTATTATGATTATTATTTCTTGCGGTGAGTTTAATGGAAGATACATTGATAATTGGGCAGAAAATGCAGCAATTTGACCTTTGAATAAGCTTAGTAGCCACAAGATTATTGCACCGGCAACACCCATAAGCGCTCCATTAATCGTTCCATCAAAAATGTTCCCATACGAGATGTAACCAACTATTATACCTGCAATTAGAAAACCAAACAGGGCAACCGACAATCCCAGAACTGATCCAACACCCAGAATTGCTAAAACTACAGTAAATATAATTGCCAGAATAAAACCTTCAACCACAACACCAACACTTACCATAATAACCATCCCCCATTAAAAAAAAATGTTTTAGTTAATATCAATTTTATGTAATTTTTTCTCTATTTTAGGTAGTTTAATGGTTAAGACAGAGTCTTTGAAGTTAGCTGATGCTTCTTTAACCTTTATTTCTGATGGAAGTTTAAGTGTTCTTTTACTTTCGCCGTAACTTCTCTCTTTTTGGATGTAATTGATGTCTTCCTCTTCACTTTCCTCTTCGAACTTTACCATGATGTCTATGGTTTCACCAGCAATTCCAATATCAATATCTTCCTTTGTAACACCAGGAAGGTCTATTTTTATTATTAAGTTATCATTGGTTTCAATTTTATCGACCATTTTCCCCTCAAATTTTTTTTTATTTGATACACTAATAATAAAATAAATTTTCATATTGCAATATGATTATTCAGTCTTGAAAACTCTGCCTTTAATTAGTACCTTATCGCCAATAGCTTCAATCATTTCATAGGGCACTATTTTGTTATCGCCTAGGCCAATTTTTGCTGATATCCCCGCTTCTTTTAAAATAATTGATTTTACAGTGTTGGTTTCAAAATCCCAATCCACATCTTTAACTAACCCTATTTGGTCTCCAGATTCATCTAAAACATCTTTACCAATTAATTCATCTGATATTTTCATCTTTTTCACTCTCCAACGAATTAATTGAATCCCTTACTTCACTGTATAGTTATATGTTGATAGTTACAATTAAAACTTCTTATTTTATTGATTGTTATTATTAAATATTTTTATTTTTCAAAAAGAAAGGAAGATTGGAGAAGGATATAAATTAAAAGTAGCATCTTGAATGAAATAATAATAATTTTGGGTAATTAGTTATATAAAAAAGGCATTAAATAGGGCACATTTAATACAATTGATAATTATCAATAATATTTATTCATGATTAAATAATTAACTCTATGTCTTTAAATTTAATTCAAAAATTTATATCAAAATCGAAGAGTATTTTTTCGAATTTACATCCTTTTGAAAGATTTTAAAGGGTTAATAACCATTTAATTCTTTTTATGTTCCGCTAATTATCACTTCATATTCCTCAATCGCAACCCAATCATTGAGATCCTTCGTAGTAATAACTTCTCATACATTATTGCCAAATACAAGGTTATTCCCAATATTTTCAATTATTGAGGATTATTTCGTCAATTACGGTTTTTTAGCTTCGCTATCTGACATTTCTGAAGAAAAAACGAATAAGGCGCACATTAATTTTACTTTATCAATACGATGCGACCTTAGTTTCATACTTCCCATTATTATCATCTATTTAACGGTTATTAATTGCTTTTCCTTCCTTCCATGTAAAAAATAGTAAAGAACAATGGTTGCAAGTATCACCATGACCATGGTTGAATATGAACCGCGGTATCCTAGGAAAGGAATGAAAAATCCGAATAGATAAGGTCCTACTCCAAATCCCATGTCATAAAACATATAATAAGTGGCTGTTGCCAGTCCTAACTTATGCGGTGGAGCTACTTGTATGGCAATTGCCTGGGAAATGGATTGAAGGTTACCAAAACCTAACCCAAACAATGCTCCAGCTAATAATAAAGCAAGTCCAAAGTTGGCTTGACTAAATAAGAACATAGCAATTGCGAAAATGAAAAAGCAAGGATACATCACAATATTTGCACCTTTAACATCCATTAAACGACCTGAGAATGGTCTTGAGACCACGACTGTAACTGAGAATACAATGAAGTAGAAACTTGCAGCATTTACCAAATTAATCTGCTCAGCATAGATTGAAATAAAAGTTAATACACCTGAATAAGCAAAACTAATGATTAATGCAATGATTGAAATGGGTATCGCCTTAAATTCAAGGTAATTTGAAATTTTAAAGATTTTTGCACCTTTAATTTTGTCTGGTTTAGATATCTTATGAGCTGGTTCCTTAACTGCAAAGGACATGAAAAAACAGAAGATAACTAATATTAAATTAAAAATAAAAATCGCGTTAAAATCTGCATACTCCGTTAAAAGAATTCCTATAAAAGGGCCTATTGCTGTTGCCAATATTATACTTATACTAAAATAACTAAGGCCTTCTCCGAGTCTATTGGCAGGAAGAATCTGGGCAACAATTGTTCCTATAGTTGTGGTTGCCACTCCAAAAGCCATTCCCTGTAAAATTCTGATGATGATTAACAATGGTAAACTGGTTGCCACAAAGTATAGTGCTGATGGGATGGCAAAGAATATTATACTGATAATTAAAATTTTCCTATTTTCTACGTCGTCAATAATGCGTCCAATTCCTAATCGACCAAACAAAGCTCCAATAACAAAGATACTTGAAACAAGTCCAGCTACACCTGTTGAAGTATGAAATCTAGTTATGGCATAAGAAGCTATCGTAACCAACAATAGATAAAATATCAAAGCAATTAAAAAATTAACCACAGATAATGTGATAAACTCTTTTGTCCATAATTTTTCCTTATTCATGTTATTATCCTTCTAAAAAAATTCAAAATATGTTTAGCTGTTATATTTATGTACATTAGAATCTTCAACTGTATAAACAGGTGTCATTAACAACAAGTGTCATCCACAACAAATAAATGATCAAATTGAAACTTTCGTAGTGACAGGGAACGATTGCTGATTGAAATTTTAATTTTCCATTAAAATCAATAAATAATCCGATAAAATTATTTTTAAACATAAGTATATATTAAAATATTAATTAAGCAATTAATAAGTGATTATAGTCAACGTTGTGTTCAGGTTTGCCCTTAAAAAGAATGAAATCCTTGTTTTTGAAGTCTGACTTTACTGAGTTGACTTCTTCCTTGATGTACCTATCCATCCAGCCCACTTTCTTCAGCACGGGATCGATGAGTTCCTTCCTTGTTTGATATTCTGTTTTTGGCTGGAAGTTCTCAGGATAGGTTCTCATAATTAATAAAATAGGATTCTTTTATTTATAAATTATCATTTTTATTTTTCAAAGTCATAATCAAGGTTAGAGAGCTTCAGAAACCCAATTAATATTAATAATATAAAAATAAGTAATAATAATTATTTGAAAAAATATAGGATTATAATCTGGGGATTCTTAGATTATTTTCAGGTTTCTTCTTCAATTACCCCGTTCTTTACAATTTCTTCCTTGGTTTCAAGTAGGATTCTTTTGAATTCTTTCCACTGATCTTCATCGAGATTTTTTTCAATGCTGAAATTGAATCCATCCCCTACTTTCACAAAATCGTTTAATTCTAAGGTATCATCTAAGAATTTCTCGAAAATTTCCTCCCCACCTCTAACTTCATTGACTATGTTAAAATTGGTGGAAAATACATTTTGTCCGAAATTGTATCTATTTGAATAGCAGTGCAGTATCTTTACTTCAGCTTCTTCCAGAGGAACTGTTAAAAAGAATCCTGTTTTAGTCCATTTTTCTTTCAGATCATTCACATCGGCAAAGCTGATCAGTTCCTGGTAAAACTCTACACCCGCAGTATCAAGGTTCTCGAAAAATGTTTCTTTCTCCAATGGAGGTTCAAAAAACATTATATCCCTTGATTGACCTACTAATCTGGGCACTATGGTCTTTGTTCCAGTTTGATCATCGGGGTATTGTTTAATTTCCACTCCAAGAACTTCTATTGATTTCATATTGTTATTCAGAAACTCTATAATATTCTGCAAATTTCGTGGCATCCCATCTGAGACAACTATGAGCCTCATATTTTCTTCTTCTAAATTCTTTTTTACCTTCTCTAAAAATTCTTCTTCTGTTATCTCATTGTTTAAGAAGTCCTTTAAATCTACAGGACTGTATTTTCTTATATTTTCGCGAATTTCTTCCACTGTATGTGAGAATAGTTTAGAACCATAATCCAATAATTGGGCAACCACTAAACGGTGAATTTCATTATTATCGATCTTTTTAACTTCCACAATCGTTGGAATCCCGTCTTGATCCAATAAAAAGACATCCATGTTCTTAATCTCTCTACCCACAACGATCCATCTTCGAGGATTTTCACTATCAATTTGATCGCCGGGGATTAATTCAGGATGTTCTTTTATTAAACTTTGAAAGTCGTTTTCATTCCTATGCTGTTCCTCAGAAATTACCACAAGCTCATTATCATCTCTAATTTTGAAAATCTTCCCCTTCATATTAATAATCCCCCTTACTTTCTATTTCTGCTAATTTTTCCCTTAAATCTTGTCCTTCATCATCGTATACTGATACAGAGGGGATGTTGTACTTTTCATACATGATCTTCGTCCTTGGATTACTTTCTATGGCAAGGTAACTTCTTTGCATCCCATGTTTGGGGAAGATATATTTTTTGAGCAATTTTTCCTTGGCAATAGGTGGTCTATCATTTTCCTCCTGGAAGTACATCTCATCAGGCATCCATCCATTTAATTTCCCATTTAAAGATTGAATAGTGACTTGTTTTTGATAATTTGGCCTTGCAGTTATGATTATGACATAATATTTCTTGATTAATCCAACAAGCCAATCACGATATTTTTCAGATTCTATCTTTTTTTGGTAAGGCCTTATGTATCTTATTTCAGAGGAATTACCCACTAAAGTGTAATTTAAATCTAAAAGGATGATATGATCATCGGGATTGGTTAAAACTTCAGAATTCATTTTTCCTCCACCAAATCATGTTTTTTCATTAGATTTTATAAAAAAATCATTTTTTAGTTTCTTTATCCAAACCTGCACTGAGGGCCATGTTTATTGTGAATTTATCGAATCCTTTCTCAAGCAGTGCTTCCACAACCGTACGGTTGCGCTCATCATGTTCCTCTTCCAGTCTTTTTGCTTCTGCAGGATCATCACTATGTAAAAGCCATCCAGATAAAGCTGGAAGGCTCTCTTCTCTGCCATCATCGTAGATGCGTACATGTGAATCATCTGTCATCCTGTGGGCTGCGTAGTAATCCAAATATTCACCGTTTTCATCTTTTCCAAAGCAGTACTGTATCAGCCAGCCAGCTTGTTGAATGTATCCGCTGCTTCTGTTTTCTAGGTCTTCTTCAGGTAAAGTGATGTTCCAGTGGGCAAAATGTTTCGCAAAGGTATCTGCAATCAATTTATCATCATCTCACGTTAATTTTCCTACTCCAAGGGGATTAGAGTTCTTCAAATCTTCAATAATAAAAGGTTTCAGTTAAAGCATATTTATAAATTATCATTTTTGTTTTTCAAAGTCATAATCAAGGTTAGAGAGCTTCAGAAACCCAATTAATATTAATAATATGGAAAGAAGTAATAATTATTCCTTTTGTCCATCATTGTCTCGTTGAGTCATAATCTATTCTGGAATGGAACATTCCTATTTCATTACTATTTAGTGTTTAGATGAACGTATACAACCCTTCTAATGGAATAATTTATTTAGTCGAAATTTATTAAAGAGCAATATGAAATTAGTAAGTTTAAATCTACGTTTCGGTGGTCAAAAAAGAACTGATTCCATCATGGATTATTTAATTGATCAGAATGCTGATTTTTTGGTGTTGGGTGAGTACCAGGACAATAAAAACGGACAGAAGATAAAGGAAACCCTCAAAAAGGAAGGTTACTCTTACGAAATTAGTGAAGATGATCTCCTGGGAGTTCTAGTGGCATCAAAACATCCCTTTTCTCTAATTAAAAGGGAAAGCAGATTGCTGGGAATTGAACTTTCAGATTACAATCTAAGGGTTTTAGGTGTTTATGTGCCCACCGCAAGTAAAGATAAAAAATTCAAAGATGCAGTTTGGCAGAAAATTCTTCAATTTGCTCAAGAAAATAAAGATATTCCTTGTATAATCACCGGTGATTTTAACAGTTGCACCAAAGAAGATTCAATGAATAGAACCCACTACAATGCAGCCGAATTAGAAAAACTGCTGAATATTGGCTGGATTGACTCTTGGACCCAATACAAAAATGATGACTCTGAAGGTTATACTTGGTATAGCAATATTGGAAATGGATTCAGATTTGATTATGCTTTCTTATCCCCCAAATTAGCAAAAGAACTTGAAATAGCGAATGTTAATCCTGATTCTAAAAAGAGAGAAGAGAAAATGAGTGATCATTCACCTTTGATAATGGAATATTCATTATGAAAGTTTATGATATCCGATATTTCTTTTAAAGATAGTTATATCAAATATTCTCTTCTTCAAAACTTTTTTAAATATATTCCATTCCCCTTATCCAATTTTATTTCTAAATTGAACACGAATCCGTTGTTTACATTTTTAAAGTCCTTTAATTCAAAGGTTTTTCTACTCCCGAAAAATGATCCGCCAAGAGAAGTTCAAAGAACTCAGATCCCCAGATCCCTCCTCTCAAAGACCAGAATACCCACAAATAAAAACAGCCCAGAAACAACCAGAAGAATAACCATATCCCAGGGTTCCAGGCCGTTGATTATGGGATTGTTCCCTATGTAGTAGTAAAATGCTGAAAGTTCCCTGTAGGGTTCGAGTTCATCCACAACAGGTGCAAGGGCGTTGAGCATGTAGGCTGCAACACCCACCGCCCCTGTGATTCCCATGCTCAGCTCATTTTTACCTGTGGCTGCACTCAGTGCTGTTGCAAGTGCCCCAAAGAAGATTCCAAGAACCATAAGGCTGATGGAAACATCAAGCAAGTTCCAGGCACTTACATCCATGTCAACCATCCATGCCCCCACCACGAGACTTGAAAGGACTGCAAGTCCCAGAACTGCGTTAAGCACTGTTATGGAAGCGAACTTTTCAATTACAAACCTCCACCTTGGCACAGGGTTTGAGAGGATGAGATCCAGTGTTCCCCTCCTCTCCTCCCTTGCAATGCTCTCACTTCCAAGTAGGAGGTTGAATCCCAGGAAAACAAAGGGCAGAAGCAGGAAGAAGAGCTGGCTGTTCAGGTATCCTTCCGGGCTTGTGAAGCTTGTGATGTTACCTGCAAAGAGGTTCAGGAGTGCAGGCGGCATTTCCTGAAGTATCTGGTTGTACTCCGGGACACTGCTCACACTGGGATAGAAAAGAACAACAACCAGGTTAAGGAGTACAACCCCTATGCTCCACCAGAGTATGGTGTACTTCTTGTCCCCCAGTGTTTTAACTGTGATGTTAATCATGACCATCACCACTGTAGTAGGTCAGAAATACCTCCTCAAGGCTGGGTTCGTGGGATAGGATGTTCAGTACCTCGAACTTTGAAATCCTTTTGATGAGGGGATCCATGCTGCCTGAAACACTGCACTCAAGGATCTTACCCTGAACCTGCACATCATATATTCCAGGAACACCCTCAAATGCTTCTGGAGTGAGATCCTCAGCGAAGTGGATCTCAAGGTGCCGCAGCCGTCTTTCCTTCAGGTCAACGATCTTCTCAACTGCCACCATCTTTCCCTTACGGATTATTCCGACCCTGTCGCAGATCCTCTCAACCTCGGGCATTATATGGGATGATAGGAACACTGTTCTGCCATCCCTTTTAACCTCACGGACCATCTTGTAGAACTCCTGCTGTACAAGTGGGTCCAAACCCATTGTGGGTTCGTCAAGGATAAGAAGCTCTGGCTGGTGCATGAAGGCATGTATAAGACCTATCTTCTGTTTGTTCCCATGGGACATTGACCCCATCCCTTTGGAGAGGTCTGATTTGAGTCTCGATGCAAGTTCTCCAATGAATTCCCAGTCAGCACCGCCCCTGAAACTGGCCATGTACCCTAAAAACTCCCTGCCTGTGAGGTGGCTGTAGATTGAAAGCTCACCTGGAAGGTAACCAATCTTCTCCCTGATTTTAAGACCCTCACCATGTGAATCCATGCCAAATATCTCAGCATTACCACTGGTTGGTCTTATGAAATCTAAAAACAGTCTTATGGTTGTGGTTTTACCTGCACCGTTGGGTCCAAGGTAGCCGAAGACTTCACCCTCAAAGACTTCCAGGTTGAGGTCCAAAACTCCGGGATCCTTTTTGTAGAACTTCGTGAGGTTTTTGTGCTTATTACACTTGGAGACATGAACCCTCCAATATTTTAGACAGCAGAAAATACAGGTCTGTTATGATTAATTACCCTTATAAGCATCCTTCAAAGTTTTTATGTCCAGCTTCATCATCTGCATCATGGCAGCCATCACTCTTTGAGATTTTAGAGGATCTTCATCACTGAGCATTTCAGTCAATATTACAGGTACCACTTGCCATGAAACTCCATATCTATCTTTTATCCATCCAGGTCCCTGTTCATCTCCCCCTTCAGATAGTTTATCCCAGTAATAATCTACTTCTTCCTGATTTTCGCAGTTTATAACAAAAGATATGGCTTCCGAAAAAGTGAATTGCGGCCCACCATTAAGTGCTACAAATTCCTGTCCTCCAATCATGAAATTTACAGTCATGACTGTCCCTTCGGGCCCGGGTCCTTCCTTTCCATATTTAGCAACACTTAATATTTTTGAGTCTTCAAATACAGAAGTGTAAAAGTTTATAGCCTCTTCTGCTTGGTTATCAAACCACAAGAACGGAGTTATTTTTTGCATATAAAATCTCCCCCTAATCTAATCTTAACATTAAATGTAAATACTCAAATTATATTTTTGTGATCTGATCATTTTCACAGCAAACTCTTCAGAATTTTTGAGGTCTTTGACATTGGGCCTGCCCTTATTCATCCCCCCAAAGAGCCTGAGAAAGCTATTGGTGTTAAAACCTTTACATTGGAATTCATCAACAATTGTGTAACCTTTTGATTCAAGTTTTTCCCTAAGCATAGAGTGATCCTTGTAAGCTTTGGATTTTCCTGTCATTCCTGCAGTTGAGAAAATGAATACATTCTTATTATTCACTCTTGGTAGCTCATCTGCAAGTTTAAGTAGAGATTCATCATGTTTTGCACTATAAATTCCTGAACCAAAACCTATTAAATCGTATTCTCGAAGTTCGTCTGGTTTAATTTCCTGTGGAGTTTTTATTTCTGCATCAAGAACTTTAGCGAAGACTTTAGCTATCTTCTCAGTATTATGATGATGATACGAATACAAAACCAAAAGAGTTTTCATTAACTCACATCCCAGATCTTTACATTCTCAAGCAAATAATTCTTACCATTAAGAGTATAAATTAGACATCAAGCATTAAAAATAAAAAAAAGTGGTTAATATCTCTAGATGATAGTTAGAGATTGGAGTATGGTGTTGTAAGCATCTGCTGTATCGTTTAAAGCTGCTGTAGGGGTTACGTATTCAATGGTGTAGTAGAAGTCCGATGTTTTGATTATGGTTATCTTCTTGGACACCTGCGGACCGAAGTTTGCAAGTTGAGAGGCTTTGAATCCAGCTACATCCACTGTGGAAATACTTGAGTTGGTTGTGTTGCCTGTGAGTGCAGAGGCACTTGGTAACTGGAGAACTCCTTCTGTTCGCTTCTGCATCTGAAGTACTATGTAGGCTGTTTGGGTTGTGTTGTCTGCTGCAACTTCCTTGGTCAACGTTACCTCAGAGTATATGTCTGTGTTGTTGAAGTTTCCAACTGTATGGTCCTGGCTCCATGAGCTGGGGTACTGGAATGATACGTTTCCTGTCTTGAAGGTATTGTCCCCTGAGAATACAAAAACAAGAACAATCCCTAGAAGGATCAGAACAATTAAAATTGGTACGAGTAAACGTTCTTTTTCCATTTCATCACCTTTAATATGGTTTTACTTTTATAAGTGGAGGATATATATTTTTTTCTAAAAAGTTACCATTCAATTTTATGGCTTTCTGAAGATCAACGGAGTGAAGGGGCTGTTTTGCAATATTTTGATTCAAGGCATTCACAGGATACCATATCCTCATTTAAGCATTTCACCATGGTTCATGGCAGAATATGTTTTACCCCTGTAGTTCATGATGCAGGGAATTGCTCCCAGTGGACAGAATGAAACACAACGCATACAGTACTGGCAGTTATCCCCAGCAACTGGATGTTCTTCCATTTTTATGTTTCCAACTGGGCATAGATCTGCACATGTCCCACATACATTGCACAGGGACCTTTCAACCCTGAACTTGAGGTACCTCTGGTGGGGTCCCCAGGCTGCAAGCTTCAAACCACCCATTGAAACTGTTTTCATCACATCAGAAAACACAGGGACACGTCCCCATCTGGCTCTTCCTTCCACCAGTGCATGGGCATATTCTTCAGCCTTCATGAGTCCCCTTTGAACCTTGGTCTTGCAGGTTTCACTGTCCTGGATGTAGAATATATTCAGGGGCATCACTATCTCACAGGCCCCAATTGTTTTGTAGCCCTTCTTCTCAAGGATCTTCCTCAACGGCCCAACAATTCCACCGGAATATCCTCCAAGTGTGTCCACCATGAATATTTCAGTTCCATGGGCTTCTGGAAGTCCATTTATGAAGTCCCATACGAAGCTGTAGGTCGAAAGTATTGCAACTGGAAATCCTATACCTATGGTGTGGCTCAAATCCACATCTCCTGTTTCGGAGTCTTCTATTTTCTGCAGTGTGGTCTTCACCCCAATGTCCCTGAAAACTTCCATCATCTTCTCAGCAACAAGTCTTGTGTTTCCTGTGCCTGAGAAGTAGTACATATCAATGTTTTCCATGCTCATTTTATTCACCAAAATGTTTTATAGCCAATTTTTCATTACCAGTAGTTTTTTTTGTTGAAATATCCTTGATTTTTGCCTGAAAATGGTCAAATTATCATTAAAATCCATTTTTATGATTCAAAAGCTTAAGGGCCTCATCAGACCATTTTATCTGTGATTTATAGGATTTTATTCCAAATGATGTGATTAGGAGGAAGTAAAGGTTGTCCTCATTTTTATCAAGGTTTTTCTGGAGTTCTTCCATGGTTTTTTCCAGTCTTTCTCTATCCTCAACCCTTTTTTCCCGGAACCTCTGGATCTTTTCCATGTTCTCATCCCTGGAGAGTTTGGCTCCGAAGAATATTTTGAGGAGTATCTCGTACTCTCCTGCCTCATCCTTCTGGAGCCAGTTGATAAATTCCTGTTTTCCCCTGTCTGTTATGGTGTACTGGTTGCGTCTTGGACCTTTGTCTGGTTTGAATTCCCTTTTAACTGCAAGGCCTTCTGCCTCGATCTTCCTGAGTGTTGGGTATATCTGGCCGTAGCTGATGTTCCAGAAGTTTGAGATGGATGATTCAACCCATTTTTTAATTCCATAACCAGATAATGGTTGTATTGATAGTAATCCCAGGATTATGTACTTTGCAATGTTTTCTCTGGGCATTTTGAACCTCCACATAACGAATATCAAAGAGATATATATCAAAAAGATATACTTAAGTTTTGTGAAAAATGTTGGTAAGGATATGAATATGGAAAAATAGAATTCAATCAATGCAGAAGGGAACTTTTAAAAATTAGATTACTTTTAGAAATTACTTTAATTGCAGATGAGCTTATTGGAAATATTCTAACATGGTTAAAAAGAGTGGGAGTTCAGGCTTTCACTAAGTTTTAAGCCTTTCACAAAGTTTTAAGCATTATCCATGATCTGGAATTTATCCTCCACCATCACAGAGCTCTGAACTCATGTCCACATCATCGAGCTTGATCTTTTTATTCTTTCCAAGCTTTTTATTTACCTTTTCCTTGTTGTCTGAGGTTTCTTCAGGTTCTGGAGTTTCATCATGGTTCAGCTTTTCGTAGCGGGCCTTGTCAATAACCTCGAGGTACTGGCCTTGGTACCAGAGTTCAGTTGTGTCCATTTTTGCCCATGTTCCATTTTCATCAGATTTAAGGTCAGTGACTTTTCCAACATTACCTGTTCCGGAGTATCTAACATAAAATCCCTTTAAAATGGTTTTTCCACGTGCATCTGTAACTTCCATTCTGAATCCCCCACTTCGTATGATAAGATTATTCTGATTTTTTGAGGTTAATTCTTTTCCTTGCAGGTTCTTCCTCTTTTGATTCATGAATTCTGTTTAGTATGGTTTGTTTATCAATGTTTAAGATCACATAGTCGCCTACTTCAGCTATGTCCTTTGATGTTACCACAAGATCGTTCTTCCTAATGGCAATTTCACCAGTTGATATGATCACTGTTTCCATGAGCCCTTTTTTTGGCTCTACGTCCATTTCAGAAACTTTTCCAAGTTCCACTGCATTTTTGTCCAGAACTTTTTTGCCCAAAAATTCACTAACCTTCATTTAAACACCGGGCTTTGATCTGTTTTTTTAGGAGTATATATTTTTTGCAAATAGCCCTTTGCAAATAATCAAAAGATTTTCATGTTTAAACATCATCCAGGTGTAGATGAAAAGCTGTTTAAATCTGGAAACCCCCCAAGATATTTTGTTGATAAAAAGAAGTAGATTATTATATCTGTTCCAACAAAAGTAATACCAGGTGAAACAGGTGAAGTACTCCCTGAAACTCTTCACAGTATTTGGAATACCCATTGAACTTCATATTTCCTTTCTAATTTTAATGCTGCTCATCTATGCAGTGGCAGCTTTAAACCTTTTTCCAGGAATAAATCTTTTGATGGCTGTTTTAATAACCCTAGTTTTTGTAACTGTGGTTATACATGAATTAAGCCATTCATACGTTGCCCAGAGATATGGGGTTAAAATTGAAAGGATAATTCTGCTTCCAATTGGAGGAGTATCTGCAATGGAGGAGATACCCAAAGATCCGGGGCAGGAATTCCGGATAGCAATTGCAGGTCCTGCAACCAACTTCGTGATAGCAGGAATATGTTACGTACTGGTTTTTCTTGGAGCTTCCTACCTATCAAAGGATATTTCAGCTGCAGTTTACTAGTTCGCACTTATAAACCTGATACTTGGAGGTTTCAATCTGCTTCCTGCCTTTCCAATGGATGGTGGAAGGGTTTTGAGGGCTTACCTTGCAGGGAGGATGAGTTACGTCAAGGCCACCAGACTTGCAGCCAACATTGGAAAACAGCTTGCAATCATCATGGCAATACTCGGGATATTCTACAACATATTCCTTGTTTTAATAGCTATCTTCATCTACATAGGAGCTGAGCAGGAGTACAGATCCATCATGGTATCCACCCTACTTGAGGGAGTACTGGTGGGTGACATCATGACCCCTGAAGTTGAAACTGTGCACCCCGAAACCACTGCTCAGGAAGTTTTAAACCTCATGTTCCAAAAAAAACATATGGGATACCCGGTTATGGAAGATGAAACACTTGTAGGTATTCTAACCTTCCATGATATCTCAGAGATACCTCCAAATATGAGGAACAGTCCTATTAAGACTTACATGACAGAAAGTATCATTTCAACCCATCCTGAGGAGCCTGTGGTTGATGCCCTTGAAAAACTCAACAGAAAACAGATTGGAAGGCTGCCTGTTCTAAGTGAAGGTGTTCTTGTTGGAATAATTTCAAAAACAGATATTGTAAGGGCGATTGAGATTATGAACCTTAAAATTGGAGAATAAAATAAGTGTGACCTGAAACATAGGTTGAAGAAAAGTAGTTAAGGAAACCATATTATCCAAGTATCGATATTGGATATTAATGTTAAATTTAAAAATTGTATAATGTGTTGAATGTTAAATTTAAAAATTTTAATAGGGTACTGAAGGTTACAATACACTTTAAATTGATGAAAACTGATATTGGATTAAGATTGTTGTTTAAGGAGAAAATTTGTTATGGAAGATGCCTGCAGGTTCATAGTCAACGAAATATTATCTGGAAGAATACAAACCAAGGAAGAGCTTGAAAAGGCCAAACACAGGGCCTGTCGTGATTTCAAGCTCCCCAAGTTCATGAGTAACTCCATGATACTTGGAAGTGCAACCTTTGAGGAGAGGAAGAAAATAGCACCCCTTGTGAAGAAGAAACCAACCCGAACAATTTCAGGTGTGGCTGTGGTTGCTGTGATGTGCCAGCCCCACAAGTGCCCCCATGGAAGATGTCTCTACTGCCCGGAAAGCGAAAAGGCACCCCCAAGCTACACTGGAGAAGAACCTGCAGCTTTAAGGGCACGTATGTTCGACTTCCATCCCTACAGGCAGACCTACAACAGGCTGCTTCAGCTTGAAAGTATAGGTCATCCCCTTGATAAGGTTGAACTCATAGTGATGGGCGGAACCTTCCCATCAAGGGCACTCTGCTACCAGGAATGGTTCATAACAGGATGCCTCAGGGCAATGAACGATTTTGGGATAAAAAATCCTGAGGAGAAGTTGAAACTTCAGTCTGAGAAGTACATGGATGTTCCAGGAGACTTCAAATATCTTAAGGATGTTCAGCACCTCAACGAACAATCTAAAATCAGATGCGTTGGAATGACCTTTGAAACACGTCCAGATTACTGTAAGATACCTGATGTTGATCGTATGCTTAATATGGGTGTTACAAGGGTTGAACTGGGTGTTCAAACAGTGTACAACTTCATATACAAACGAATAGAAAGGGGACATAATGTTCAGGATGTTGTTGACTCCACACAGATACTCAGGGACTCAGGGATCAAAGTGGCAATGCACCTCATGCCTGGATTGTTTTCAGACCCTGAAAGGGATATGAGAATATTTCACCGTGTCTTTGAGGATGATAGATTTAAACCTGACATGCTCAAGATATATCCCTGCCTTGTGACTGAAGGCTCAAAGTTGTATGAACTCTGGGAGAAGGGAGAGTATCATCCCTACACAACAGAGGAAGCTGTTGATTTAATTGCAGATGTTAAGAAGATACTTCCAAAGTGGGTTCGGACCATGCGTATTCAGAGGGATATTCCATCACCCCTCATAGAGGCAGGTGTTAAAAAATCAAACCTTGGAGAACTTGTTTACAACAGATTAAAAGAACATGATACCAACTGTAAATGTATAAGGTGCAGGGAAGTTGGTCACAGGGCAGGAGAGGGAATCTTCCCAAATTCAGATAACATCAGGCTTCTTCGTGAGGATTACACTGCAGGTGAGGGACTGGAAGTATTCCTTTCCTTTGAGGATGTGAAATCGGATATTTTAATAGGATTTTTAAGGCTCAGAATACCATCAGAGAAAGCCCACAGAGTTGAAGTTGATGATAGAACTGCACTGGTACGTGAACTTCATGTTTATGGTTCAATGGTACCACTTGGCCAGAGAGAAACTGAAAGATGGCAGCACAGAGGTTATGGAGAGGAACTTCTCGCAGAGGCAGAGAGCATTGCATATGAAGAGTACAATAAAACCAAGCTCCTGGTTATAAGTGGTATAGGGGCACGTAACTATTACAGGAAATTTGGATACAAAAGGGAAGGTCCCTACATGGCCAAAGAACTGAAAGATTAGGATCATTCATGTAAGGTTTATATTTCCCTCAGTTATCATCTGAATTTCTGATCCACTGGTATCTGAAGGTCATCAAAAATATTTCATTGAATCAAGATTTTAAGGAAGTAAATAGAAAAGGAGTTGATCTTGTATGATATTTCCTGAAGAACTTGCAAAAATGATAGACCACACAAATGTGAAGCCTGATGCAAGGGTAAAAGATATAGAAAAGCTCTGTATGGAAGCAATTGATTATGATTTTTCCAGTGCATGCGTAACGCCATCAAACACTGCCCTTGCAAGTCGTTTTCTTAAAAAAAGTGATGTTGGAGTTTGTGTTGTTGTTGGTTTTCCATTTGGAACTCCAAAATCTGAAACAAAAACCTTTGAAACCATAATTGCTATTGAGGAGGGTGCAACAGATATAGACATGGTTATGAACATCGGTGCCATGAAATCAGGTTTGACAGATCTCGTTGGGAAGGACATTGGATCCGTTGTGGACGCTGCAGAGGATACACCAGTTAAGGTCATCATTGAAACAGCCCTGCTCACAGATGCCGAGAAGGTGGCTGCCTGTGAAATTTCAAGGGAAGCTGGGGCAAAATTCGTTAAAACCTCCACTGGAGTGGGATATTCCGGTGCCAACATCCATGATGTGGAGCTCATGAGAAAAACTGTTGGGGAAAGTATGGAAGTGAAGGCATCTGGAGGAATAAGGGACCTTGAAACAGCTTTGAACATGATAGATGCTGGTGCATCTAAAATAGGAACCTCAACTGGTGTTGGAATAATGGAAGAAATCCTGAAGGAAGGCTGATTAAAAGCCATTAACGAAATAATAACTATTTAATGGAGTAAGTTTAAGGAATAATTTAATTGGATAACTTAAGTTAAAAATTGAAAATATCCATATAAGGAGATTCATAATGGAAGTAGAGATAGAGGTAGTTGGAAAAGGAAAAGCAAGGGCTTTACTTGATAATAGAAACCCTGAAACTGCAAAGATGATATACGAAAGTCTTCCAGTTGAGGGAAAAGCTGTTACATGGCTTCAGGAGGTTTACTTTGACATGGATCTGCAGCTTGAGTATGAAAATCCATCTCCACAGGTTCTTGAAGGTGACCTGTCCTACTGGCCTCCAGGACCTGCATTCTGCATCTTTTATGGAGGTTCACAGCCTGTTTCTGATGTTAACAACTTTGGAAGGATTACAGAAAACCTGGATCTCTTCTTCAAGGTTGATGATGGAGACATGATCATCATAAAATCCGTGAACTGATGCAACCAAGCCTTCTCAAAGGAGTATCAAACACTCCTCAAAGGTTTTATACTGTTTTTATATCTGTATAGAGGGTGTTTCTCTCTGCAGGAACTCTTCCCATGTTTCTTATTATTCTCTGGAAGTTTTCAGGTTCTGTTTTAACTCCGTACTGTGCCCCTGCTGATTTTGATATGTTCTCCTCACCCAGTGTTCCTCCAAGGTCGTTTGCACCTGCTGTGAGGCATACCTGGGCAAATTTGAAGCCCAGCTTCACCCATGAAACCTGTATGTTTGGTATGAGGTCCCTGAACATCAGCCTTGCAACTGCATAGACCTTGAGGTCCTCCAAACCAGTTGAACCTGGACTTGAGATTCCACTTCTGTAGATGGGTGTGTAGGTGTGCATGAATGTGAGGGGTACGAACTCTGTGAAACCAGCTGTTCTCTCCTGTATTCCCCTTAAAATATCCAGATGTTCCACCCTGTGTTTCAACTCTTCGATGTGACCGTACATCATGGTACAGGTGGTTGGAACATCATTTTTATGGGCTGTTTCAACGATCTCTACCCATTTATCAGTTTTCATCTTGCTGGGGCAGAGTATCTTTCTAACATCGTCGTTTAGAATTTCTGCAGCATTTCCAGGCATTGAATCAAGACCCGCTTCCCTCAGCATTTTCAACTCATCCTTGATGGACATTTCTGCTCCTTCTGCACCGTGAAGTATCTCCATGGGCGAGAATGCATGTATGTAAATGTCTGGACATACCTCCCTGACCTTTTTAAGGATTTCTTCGTAGAAGTAGGCATCCACATCCTCATGCAGGCCTCCCTGTATGCACACTTCAATTGCTCCATTGTCCCATGCTGTTTTAGCCCTCTTGGCAATTTCATCAGGATTTAAGAAGTATGATTCACTGTTTTCTGGTTCCCTTTTAAAGGCGCAGAATCCGCAGGTTCCTGTGCATATGTTGGTGAAGTTTATGTTCCAATTTTTGATGTATGTGACATTGCCACCTACCAGTTCTTCACGAAGGGCATCTGCAGCCATTAAAAGTGCTTGAAAGTCTCTTCCTGTGGTTTTCATTAGTTTTAATGCTTCTTCACGTGAAATTCTGGTTTTTAATGATTTTTCCAGTATCTCCGTTATCTGTGGGTCAATGTTCAACTGCTCAAACATGAATTTTCTTATTCTGCTTTGTAACCTTTAAAGTTTTGGATGGCTAACTATCTCCATTCATGGAACAGTATACTATATCTCATGGCTGAAAAACCTATAAAAACCGATAAATTTAAATATTATTTATTCGAAGGTAAAATAGGAGGTGAAATTATGGCTGAATTACCAATTGCTCCAGTTGGAAGGATCATAAAAAACGCTGGTGCTCAAAGAATAAGCGATGATGCAAAGGAAGCTTTAGCAAAATCCCTTGAAGAAAAAGGTGAAGAAATCGCTAAAAAAGCTGTTGAACTTGCAAAACACGCTGGAAGAAAAACTGTCAAAGCTGAAGACATCGAAATGGCTGTCAAAACAGCTTAATTTTTCTTCTTTTTTATTTATATTACTTAATATTTGTTTTTTTTAATATTTAGGCTGAATTTAATTGGATGAGATGTTCTATTTTACTGGATTTTTTTTAATAAGACTCTGTTTATGATTCAATTGGAACTATAACATGATTAAAAGGTTAACCCTTGAAATAACCAAAAAAAAATCTTTGTTTTAATGGGAAAAAGTATACATGAGTTAACTGTGTTTGTGAAGAATGAAAAAATTTAATTAACTGTTTTTTCAATATAACATGTGCAGGATTTATTGTGCACATACCCTTTGTAAAAATTTGTGTTATATATGGAGGTAGAGAAATGAGCAGTATGGATAATTTGAAAGAAGCATTCGCAGGAGAATCACAGGCAAACAGAAAATATTTAGCATTTGCAAAAAAAGCTGATGAAGAAGGATTTAAACAGATAGCAAAGCTTTTCAGGGCTGCTGCTGAAGCAGAAACTGTCCACGCACACAACCACCTTGAGATCATGGGTGGAATAAAAAGCACCGAAGAAAATCTTAATGAAGCCATAGCTGGAGAAACAGAAGAATTTGAGGAAATGTACCCAAATTTCATAGTTGAAGCTAAAGCTGAGAAAAATGACCAGGCAGTCTGGACCTTCGATGTTGCAAACAAGGTTGAACAGGTCCATGCAGTTCTCTACCAGAAGGCCCTTGAAAACATTGGAAACAACAAAGAAGTTGATTACTACGTCTGCGGATTCTGCGGTAACACAGTGGAAGATGAAGCCCCAGAGAAATGTCCAATCTGCGGAGCCCCAAAATCTGAGTTCTACAAGGTGGACTGAAACCCCAATTTAAAAACAATACCCAAGGGAGTTTTAAGGGGAATTTCCCTCTTCATTACTTATTTTTTTAAATGTTTAACAGATAAAAGTTAATTGTTTTATATAACTCCAGTTATCTGTAACTATTTTTAATTGAATTATATCAATGAAAGAATTTTTTTTTATCAGTTACTTCTTTTTATCAGTTACTGGAACTCTGCTTCTGATTATTCTTCTTCACCAGGTTCCATATCTCTTCAGGATCAATACCTAAATAATCCAGATCATCAGAATTCTCTCCATCTTCTGAGGAATGCTGTTCATCACCTTCTGAAGGAGTAGTTCCAATATATTCTGAGGATTCGGCCTTTTCAGGGTTTATTGGTATTATATAATCCTCAGTGTCTTCAACAGCCAGGCATATGGGTGTGATGTGCTGTGTGAAGTAGTTGGAACCATTTAAGGTGTAGATCCTGACGATTGTGTGTATGGTTCTCCCATCTACTTCAAGTGGTTCTGTTACCTGAATTTTTCTTAAATCCTTTAAAAATTCCATTGCCATTCCTTCCCTCTGAATTCTTTGAGGACCTTCTCCTTAAAATGTAGATCAACATACTTCGAACTGATTTGTGTGAAAGTGCACGTAAGATCTCGTAGCTTATCCTGAAAAGCCTCAAGTTGATGTGTGCACTTATGTCCCCAGAAACACTTTTTCCATCAAAAACAGGGATCACCTCCATCTGAAGGTTGGGTAAAGGTTTCAAAATAGCTGCAACAGCCCATAAAAATCCAGTTAAAAACTCCGTATCAACAGAACTTTCAAATCCCAGTTCCATCCTTAAAATCAAATTTTCAAGGTTCAAAGAATGTATGAAACCTGTTAAAATAGGTTTAAGGTGAGGTAAAGCCTTCCATGCTAACTGTAGAAACTGTTTTGATTCATCCAGGTTGAATCCCTTTGATTCCTCTTTTTCCTCTGTTTCTTTTTTCCCCCCATCTTTAATTTCTGAAGGTTCTTTTTTGGAAGGTACGAGTTCCCTTGAGGCTATTTTTATTCCCATCCATTTTAACTGGAAGTTTCCTCCTAACTTCATGTCCCTGACTGAAAGGTTGAAGAAAATATGGAATGGAACCAGCATAATAATCCCCAATACTATTAGCAGGATCACTACGATGGCTGTTACTGCAATAAACACTTGGTTCATTCCTTCTTTGTAGTTTACTGTATAGTGCAATATTACTTATTATTCAGTTTTTGATGGTTCAGGTTCCTCAGACTCTTCTTCCATCTTCTCGTGGTGGTGTTTGTATTTCTTTCCCTTGTTTTTCATCATCTTACTGCCCTGTCCCATTATCTCAACGGCAGCTGTTCCAACTTCACTTATGACAGTTGCAAGGGGGTCCTGTGATCTTAGTGATAGGAGTCTAACTCCTTCAGGCCCTTCAACTCCTTTAAAAACCACTACCATTGCTATAGGTTCTATTTTAGCACCACCACCTGATGCTGCACCCTGACCTTCTTCAGATCCTGATTTAGTTTTATTTCCACCCATTCCTGCACCGAAGGCCATTCCCATTTTGGTTATGGGTATGAGAACCTTGTCTTCTGTTTCTATTACTTCACCAATCACATTTTCAATGTTCATAACCTTCCTTAACTCATCAACAGTTGTTTTTATTGGATCTCCAATATCCACTGAATCCACCCCACATTTTTTTTATAATAAAGTTTTTTTTATGGTGTTTATTCTTTGTAGGTAAAGGATTATAAAATTTATTAAATGAATTTTGTTTAATGAATTGATCTGAAAATATAAAAGAATTAATAAAAAAAACATCCCAGAGTTGCACCTGAGGTAACAGTAATGAAGAAAATACCATTTGAACATGGATATGAATAAAAACATTATAATCTTCTTAAAAGGTGTGATAAAATGGTATCGTTTGTTATTGTCTGAAATTTTGGAAGAAAAGTTTTTTTAAGAATAAAATCCGATTTTTTCATAAAAATGAATGAAATAAAATGATTATATGGTGATTTTCCCAGGTTCAGTGGAAAAGGTTATATACTACTATTACCATAATTTGGATAGTCGAAGAGGGCCGGTGGTCTAGGGGTATGATACCTCCCTGACACGGAGGTGATCACGAGTTCGAATCTCGTCCGGCCCATTTGCCGTGGTAGTTCAGTTGGGAGAACGCCAGACTGAAGATCTGGATGTCGCTGGTTCAAGTCCGGCCCACGGCACTTAAAAATCTATTTTTCTGAAGTATTTTTATACATCTAACGAATTCAAGTTTTACACATTTTTAATAGCTTTCAGAACTTAATGCAGTGAACCTTAGTATCCTATTAATTTTACCGCACTTATTTTAAAATCCACATTTTCATAAAATTCCAAAAAACTTCCCATGAACAAGAATTTTTCTATAGATCTCCTAAAATTATTAATAATAAAAGGATTAATGTGTTTTTGGAGGAAAGCCCATGGTAACACAAAAATTCTGTCCACAGTGCGGTTCAAGGAAGGTCAAATGGATAGACCCAAACATGTCATTCTGGCAATGCCAAAAATGTGGATACCGAGGTTCAGGAGTTATAGAAGACGGTGATCTTGATAAAAAAGTAAAAGAAGCTAAGAAGATGGAAAAGCTTCAAAAAAAGCTTTTGAGGGGAAGGTAACTAAACTGGTTACTGCTCCCAACTTTAGAATTAATTATTATACTTCTTTTTAAACCACAGATAGATGAGTCCACCCAAGGCTCCAAAGATAGCGTATAAAGCTGTGTTGGCCAAGAGGTACAGAACACTGAAGGTTAAAATTCCTGTTACACTTCCTACAATGAAACCAACTGTTAAGGCATTTAACGCTCCATCAAAATAATCATCACTTTTACTGAGGTAGGCAGCTAAAACTCCAGAAATGGTAACTAAAGTAAGTAACATTGCATTTAGGACTGAAAATCCAAAGGAAAAGTTTAGAGAATTGGGCATTGTCAAGAATAGTATAAACATGGAACCTATGGCAGCTATTACAAAAAATAGGATCCCATCAACAACAGCTATTAACTTTACTCTCTCAAACAATCCCCTTGTTTCTCCGGGAAAATGAATTTCAGCATTTTTAGTATCTGAAATTTTTTTGAAACCAGTTTCAGGTCCAGAGTTAAGAACATCCTCTTTTAAGGTAATTAACTTTCCACCACATTTAGAACAGAAAAGTCCTTCATATTCGTTGTTTCCACAGTTGGGACATATGAGATGCTGTTTTTCTTGGTCTTGAATTTCGTCTTGAATTTCATTGATAGAGTCTACAAGTCTTAAATTTCCACCACACTGGCAGTTATCAAAGTCTTCAGGAGATTCATCTTCCATCAGTTCATAGTATCCACCGCAACTTTCACATATCAGATAAGGCATAAAATCACTATCTTTATGTTAGTTAAAGCATGTTTTATTATTTTTCATTAGGTTAAAAACAAAAAATTTATCTATAAAAAAAGAGATAGATGATTGAATTAATAATAAACCTGCTTAAGCCATACTAAGTTTAATAAAACCAATTTAAAGATAAAACTTATTTTAAATGGTTTATATCAAGAGAATCCTTATTAGATGATCTGTTCACAGGGGTCTCAATAAAAAAAAGGGGAGTATCATTTAATCAACATTTTAATCATTGTGTCTCCTTAAAAGTGTTCCAACAATTCCACCTAAAATTGAGAGAACTCCAAAGACTAAAAAGCCCATTAGAAATACTGAAGCTCCACTTACAACTCCCATTAAAACACTTAGGATAAATCCTACAAGACCTCCGTTTATAATTCCTGCTTTGTAACTTTTGCTGCCCCCAATATAGGATGCCAACATTCCAGAGATTATGGTTATGACTATTGCTATTATTCCTAAACCTGCTAGAATGTTTTGGGGAATGTTTGCAGCACTTTGTGGAATTTTTGTTCCAATGAGAATCAAGACAGCACCTATAATGGTGATCATTAGGAATCCAAATCCTGTGATAACTCCTAAAATGCCCATTAAACTGGAAACCTTTTCATTTGTATTTTTATTCAGGGTATCATCTGAAAGGTTGAGAACATCCCTGTTTTCAGGTTTGAAATCATGTGGTTTAGTGGAGTTATTTAAAATTCCAAGTTCCTTACCACAGTCCAAACAGAACAGTGCTCCTTTAGGATTTTCAAATCCGCAATGGGGACATTTCTTTTTGGTTGCAGCTATCACCTGGATCTGTATCCGTGGAGAAGTGTTCTGATTCAAAGATCCTGTGTAATGCAGTCTTCCTCCGCATTCACATTTATCGTAGTAGAAGGATTCCTTTCCCTCATGTAGCTCGTAGTATTTACCGCATTTTTCACAGACAAGGTACGACATAAAATCACTGATTCCTTTATTTTGTTAAAAGACCCTTTAAATGTTTGTAAATGATCCCCGTTTGAAAATCCCATAGGATTTCCTTGAATTTTATCTATTCAAAGACTTGATTTAGAGGACCATTAAAGTTTACTTGACAATCCCCATTAGGTAAGTGCTCTTTGCAAGGGTTATATCAACAGAGATAAAACTTCCAGGCACAGCATCAGATACAATAACCTGTTTATATGAGTTTGTTCTGCCCATATAACCACCTTTACGTCCCTTTCCAGTTACAGTGACAGTTTGAGTTGAACCTTCAAGTTTAAGATTGTTCCCATAACCTATCTCTGATTTTAAATCTGTCAATGATTTGGAACGTGCCTTCATGGTTTTGTGGTCTATCTCATCAAGTGCTGATGATCTTGTTCCAGGTCTGTGCATGTACTTCGATATGTTCAGGAAGTCTGGCCTCAGCCTTTCAATCACATCCATGGTACCTGCAAAGTCTGAATCTTCCTCTGTTGGGTAGCCCACTATGATATCGGTTGCAATGGATATTTCAGGGATTTCACTTTGGAACCTCATTGCTATCTCCATGAACTCCTCAACACTGTGTCCCCTGTTCATATCCATTAAAACCCCATCACTGCCACTTTGAATGGGAATATGAAGAAATTTGTAGACCCTTGGATTTTTGAAGGCTTCCACAAGACCGTCAACATCATTCATCATGCTCTTTGGGTGCATCATACCCACACGTATCCTGAAATCACCCTCAATACCTGCAACCTCGTTGATAAGATGGGATAGGGATGCTCCAGTATCTTTACCATATGCTGCTGTGTCCTGGGCTGTTATCTGTATCTCAACACAGCCCTCTTCAACTGCACTCCTTGCTTCCTCCACTATCATCTCTTCGGGGTAGCTTTGAAGACTTCCCCTTGCAAAACGTGTACAGCAGTAACTGCAGTTGCCGTCACAACCCTCACATATCTGAATAATATGAATTAATGGATTTGAACGTATCTTAGGGAGGCAAACCTTGTAATCTGTACCGTAACCTGTTTCCCTAACTACTTCACCCTTTGAGATTGATTCAATTACTTCTGGTGTGGATGTGACCTTGTGGGGACCTATCCAGCTTGCAAGGGGTGCTGCTTTTTCGAGTTTCTCAGGGTCTATCTCCACCATGCAACCTGTGATCACAAGCTTTTTCTCAGGATATCTGTCCTGAATCTTCTTCATACGGCTTATTATCTTTTGTTCTGTTGGTTGTTTAACGTAGCAAGTGTTTAAAATCAGCAGCTCAGCTTCTTCAAGATTTTCAACCAGTTCCTGACCATTTTTCTTGAGAAGTCCTGCCATGATCTGTGAATCTGCCTGGTTAAATGTGCAGCCAAATGTTTCAATATAAATCTTCATTTTAATCCTTTTTTATCAATTTTTTGAGGTATCCAGGGATCCCCTATAATTTTTATGTTATTTTAAACTGATTGATCATAAATTATGAATCCATCTTTACTGATTTCCAAAAAAATAGGTTTGAATCATATTTTTCATTAAGATTATTATTTTTCCAGTTGAAAAATTTCTTTAATTGAAAAATCAGCAAAATCGATTCAATTAACCCCATGAATTTTAAAGCCCTAAATCAATCCTCTGGCCATCCGTACTCCCCTATCATTGGCACGAACACAACTCCTCCAAGTTTACGGGTTTTGAATTCATCATGGGAAATCCTCTCGAGACATAAAAGTTCCTGAAAGTAATCATCTGATCCAACTGGTGCAATAAGTCTTCCACCTATTTTAAGCTGTTCTTTTAAGGGTTCTGGAATTTCTGGGGCACTTGCAGTTGCATAAATCCTGTCGTAGGGTGCTTCTTCAGGGTAACCACGTGTTCCATCACCTGAAATAACTGTGACGTTACTGGAGTATCCTGTTCTTTCAAGGTTATCCCTGGCACTCTCTGCAAGGGATTCTAAGCGTTCAACTGTGAATAGGTGTCCTTCAGATCCTAATAATTCTGCAACAACTGCTGCGTTGTATCCGAACCCTGTTCCTATCTCCATAACCTTCATACCCCTTTTTAGATTGAGTTTCTCGCATATTATTGCAACCATGTGGGGTGCTGATAGGGTCTGACCTCTTCCTATTGGGAGGGGCTGGTCAGCGTATGCATAGGATCTGTTCTCAGGAGGTATGAACTCCTCCCTTGGAACTTTCATCATAGCTTTTTTAACCTTATCCGTTCTTATGTAGCCCTGATTTAAAAGTTTCTCAACAAGGCGTTCTCTTCTTCCCGTCATTTCAGCTCACACTTGATCTGGTAGATCTTCATCCTCATCATCACGAATGTTCACCATCTTAGGTGTTAAGTCATAGTTGTAACGGATTCCAGCTTCAACTGGCCTTCCATAAACCCTTTTTATTACCCATGCCTTTGCAAATCCTTTTCTCATCTTTCTCTCAAGGGTTTTCATTGAATGCACCTTGAAAAGGATGTCTCCAAGTTTCATGATGTCTCCAACTGTGAATTCAAATTCTCTATCAACTTCAACCTTCCTTGAAAGTATCCTTCCATGGTAGTCCACTGAAATACCAACCCTTGCAGGTATGTCTGTGTATGAAGCCCATATTGTTTCTACTTCAGTTGCAATGCTTTTGGGTACTCTGCCTCCCCGTTTATTTTCCACTGATGTGACTTCTGCTGGACGTCCATCCACCTCAAAAACATCACCCACCTTAACAATGGTGTCTGGATAAATTTCAACGAAGGATTTATGGGATTTTTCAAATTCACTCACAACAACTCTGCATTCCAGGGGTTTTTCTGGTATCACAGTTTCTCTGAATATGTTTCCACATTCATTACACTGTAAAAGAAGTTCTTTTGATTTTTTACCCTTAGATTTTAATATTTCACATGATTCTGAAGCACATACAGGACATTTCATTTTCTTTTCCTCATTATCTTAAATTCGATTCAATTTCCTCAATTAATTCAATAAAAATTGTATTTATTAGCTTATTCTGTGCAATTGTTTTTGTAATGTGATATGCGTTATAATAATCAAAAATTATCGTTTTAACTGAACTATTCTGAATTAATTCTTGAATTCAGTTATTTAAATTCAATTATCTAAAATTTCATTATTAAACTATTTTCCTTCTTAGTTGTTCTTAAATTGAAAGTAGTTTATTAAATTAAATTATTTCAAAAAATTTCATTGCTACATATAAGTAATTGTAGTTGATGGTATATTTGATTTATCTTTGACTTAAAATATTTTTGATTTGTAGTAACTAGTTGATCATGGGCTGATAAACTCCAAAAATCTTCCTTAAAAATCAGTTTATATTAAATAAGGATACGAAAAAAGTTCAATGTAAATAAAAAGTAAATAATTTAGGGGGTTTAGAATTTAAATATTCGAATAAGTCCCATATAACTAATAACCATTTATTCTATGGATCCTGCCTTTTTCTCTTTGAGGTAGTGTTTAACAAGCCCACCATCCTTCAGGATCTCCAGCATGAAATCCTTGAAGGGCTGGATCTGGAAGCTTTTACCTGTTTTGATGTTTTCAATCAAACCTTTTTCCAGGTTTATCCTTAAAACATCACCTTCCTGGGCTTCAACATCTGCAATGATCACTGGAAGTCCCACATTTATTGCGTTCCTGTAGAATATTCTTGCGAATGATTTTGCAATAATTGCAGACACACCTGCATGTTTAAGGGCAACTGGAGCCTGTTCACGTGATGATCCACAGCCAAAATTCCAGCCCGCAACTATTATATCTCCTTTCTGGACTTTTTCTGCAAATTCTGGGTCTTCTGCTTCCATTACATGGGATGCAAGGTCGTCCAGGCTGAAGGTCCTGAGGTACCTGCCGGCTATAATAACATCAGTGTCTATGCTGTCTCTAAATTTCCAAACTTTTCCTTCCATTGTTTCCATGATTTAACCTGCAAGAATTTTATCAGTTCTTCAGTGTTGCGCCAGTATTCTTGGCCTTTGTTACAATAATTTTACCGCCAACATCTTTCATGGATTCTTCTGCTGCACGCGATATATCCCTGGCATTCGTATCTGTCACTGCATACAGAGTTGGGCCAAAGGAACTCATACCCACTCCTGCTGCACCTGCAACTGTCAAAGAATTCATTATTTCTTTTATACGGGGATTTTGAAGTTTATGTTCAATTCTTTTAAATCCAACTGTCTGCACAGTGTTCAGGGCAGATCCAAATGAGTCTAAATCTGCCTCAACAACCGCTGGAAGCATCTTCATGAGGAGTACATGTGTGAGTTTCTCAACAGCCCCCACAGGAATTGGACAGTTGCTTTGAAAGATGTTAACCTCCTTGCTTCCAGAGGCTCCAGGTTCCACGTTGGGTATCACAAGAACTATCTTCCAATCCTCTGGAAAATCGTGTCTGGCTATTATTGGTGGAGGTGATGCGGCTGATGCTGATGAAGGTAAAAATCCTGGCTTTTCAGCCTTATTATGACCCCCATCAACTATAAATCCCCCTTTATCAAAGGCTGCAACACCTATTCCAGATGTGCCTCCCCTTCCAACGATACTGGCTATTTCACTTGCAGTTAGATCGAAGCCGTTCATCTTTGATATGAGCTTTCCTGCTGCAAGGGAGAGTTGTGTTCCAGATCCAAGCCCTGAATGAGAAGGATATGTTTTATCAACTGTAAATTTGAATCCTTCCTTGATTTTAAGGTGTTCAAACATCTTCAAAGCTGCTTTTTTTATTTTGAGGGCATAATCATCCATGAGTTCGCTTTCAAGCTTCTTTTTTTCACTGAAGACCACTTCAATGCCAGAATCAATGCTTTCCGCCATAATTTGCAGGTTTGGTTTTTGGAGGGTTATGCCAACCCCTCCATCTATCCTGCCGTAGGCACCGTTCAGGTCTATCAGTGTTACATGAAGCCTTGATGGGGTTTCTATTATCAATTCAACTACCGTTATTTTTCGTTTAATGGTTTTGAGAATTTTTTCTCGATTTCTTCTCTGTATAATGTGTTCATTGAACAGAAGGGTATTATTCTTCCATCTGGCACCGCGTAATGAATAACACATCTTCTAACCCTGTCCTGGTCAAAGTTCCATGGATCCATGAAGTGCATGCAGGATATAAGAAGTGATTTATGGTGGAACTGTCCCAATGCATCGTAGGATCTTTCCTTGAATATTTGGGATAGTATTCCGGTGATATCTAATGATTCAGGGGATTTTGACATGTCCACTGTTCTTGGAAGTTCCACTGATGCCCTTGCAATGACCTTGGCCTTTGCCATTATCCCACCCTTATTTATGTCATCTGTACTGCTTTCGAGAAGATCGAAGAATCTGTCAACATCCACGAACTGTGTGATTGGGATCATCTTATCCTCATCATGTTCATCTATGAAAACGTAGGTTGCAGTACCACAGTGGGGATGACATGTGAATGTAACCTGAGGATCTCCACCTTCTATTGCTTCAACAAATTCAGAAACAGGAGTTACACATGATGCTGGATAAAAATCCTCAACCTTTATCTGTGAATCTGTTTGTTCTTCCACGAATTTTGTGAAATCTGGGATCGTTACCCTCTGTTCCTCAACCTCTTCAGCAGGAGTTCTACCTGCAAATGAAACTGGCTGGAAGTTCACACCCCTAATAATATCAATGTTATGAACTGCAAAATTGATTATATCCCCAACTTGATCATCATTAATTCCTTTTATGAGTGTTGGGACAAGAACTATTCCAAGCTCTGCCTTTCGACAGTTCTCTATTGCCTCTAACTTGATTGAGAATATGTTTCTCTCGCGTATTTTGAGGTATGGTTCCTCAGTAACACCATCGAACTGCAGGTAAACAGTGTTTAATCCTGCTTCTTTGAGTTCCTTTGCAAGGTCAGGATTTTTTGCAAGTTTTATTCCGTTGGTTGCAATCTGAGTGTGTGTGAAACCTTCTTCCTTTGCAATTTTTATGAGTTCAACTATGTCCTTACGAACAGTTGGCTCTCCGCCAGCGTACTGAATTGCAGGTGTTGGAACAGGCTGGTTATTCCTTAAATTACGCAGCATCTGCCTTATATCATCCTGAGAAGGTTCATATAAACGTCCTGAAACTGCTGCGTTTGCAAAACAAACTGGACATTTCATGTTACACCTGTTTGTAACATCTACAAGTCCAAGGATTGTGTGACTTTCATGTTCTGAGCAGATCCCACAGTTCTGGGGACATTCACCCTCAACAACTGTTTGAGGATTTTCAAGTCCTCTACCCTTTTCACCGTATTCAACAGCCCTTTTGTAAAGCTCACTGTCACCCCAATAGGTGTTTTCAAATTTTCCATGCTCTTTACATTCTTTTTTTATTATGATTTTGTCTTTGTCCTCGTAAACTTCAGCATCTACAACATTAAGACACTGAGGACAGAGACTTTTGGTTTTCTTTATAACCATTATCTCACCCTATACAATAGTTTATTTAATAGATAACATAATTATAATCTTGTTTTAAATCGGAGGTAAACTATGGACTCAAGTATTATCAGTGTTTTGAATTTAGCAGTCTATGCTATATACTTTATGTTACCAGCATATCTATCTAATGTTACAGCTTTAACCTTTGGTGGTGGAAAACCACTGGATTTCAACAGGAACTTTCGCGACGGCAGAAGAATTATCGGTGACGGTGTAACCATCAGGGGAACCCTTATTGGAACCCTTATTGGAACCTGTGTCGGAACAATACAGGGACTCATCTCTGGAGATATTCTGCAGGGAATACTTTTAGGACTTTGTTTAGGTGGAGGAGCCCTTTTAGGAGATGCCTGCGGAAGTTTCATCAAACGCAGATTAAACATTGGCAGGGGAAGACCTGCACCAATCCTCGACCAGTTAGACTTCGTTGTTGGAGCTTTAGTGCTTGCATCATTGGTAGTTGTAATTCCATTGGAGCTGATAATCGTTATACTTGTTATAAGTGTATTTTTACATCTTGGAGCCAACATCTTTGCTTACCTTTTGGGTATGAAGGATGTTTGGTACTGAATCAAACAACAAAACATTACTTAACAATATTAATAATGAACTTGAATTGTTATAAATACATTTAATAATGTTACTGGTTATTTAGTAATAATTTTTGTGATGTTATCTTTGCATCTTTGCTTGATAAAAAAAAAGATTTACCCCTTTTTTATCCTTATTATTTTTTTTTAATTGTTTTTCTGGATGTTTAAAAAGAAAAATAATGAGTTTTTAATGGTTCTGAAGTTAAAAAATCCAGAAACAGACCGTTAGTTACATGATATGCACATAAATGGGTTTTTCAATGATTCAGATGATCAAAAAACCTTGAAACATGCATCTATGAGGTTGTAGGACATTGTGAATGCTTCACTGTTCCCTACCCATTCTGGAATTTCGTAGACAAACATGGGTGTTCCCCCAGAAACTATGGGACTGTCCACCTTGGTTATGGAGGAGCTTTTTGGTTCTGTGCTTGTGGAGCGTTTGTAGTAGTTGAAGCTTGGCAGGAGCTGGTGAACAGCAGTAGCAAGGGTCACTGATTCAGAATCCATGACAGGTGTTGCAATGTAAAAGCCTTCACCGTAACCTTTTTCATGGTCGTGGCAGACAATTACAAGGTCGTAACTTGATTTATCCACATCTGGAATCACGTATTTATTCACCAGGTTTTCACCGTTTGCACGACCTACTGTGAAGTCCTGTGGACTGGCAGTGACTGTTACCTTGTAATTTACAATTTCCACGTTGTGTGTGAGGGCATAGGCTTTTATTGAATAGGGTACAACTGTTTTTGAAACATTTTCACGGGAGTGCATTCCCGTTACAATTGCAATTTTGGCAGATGGATTTGTGTAATGGGAGTAAACCTCCTTGGTAACATAACCTGTGTCATCTGTGCCAATTGTTGAATTAACACTCCAATTTGCAAGGATAAAAACTCCAGCTACAGCTGCGACTACAAAAACCAAAATTAATGGGATTAACTTGTATTTTGCCATGAAATCACTCGATCCACTATTTCAATATAAATGATGTACATTCGTAACAATGCCATACTTGTAAAATGAAAGATACTTCTTCAAATTATACCTGTTTAACCACTGTCTTTTTTTATTTTATTAATAATTAAATCAAGATAAATCGTTTAACACTCTACTTATTAAAAGTTTGCTTAAAACTAATTTTTTAAATAAAAATTTTTATTGAAAATCGTCTTATTGAAAATAATAAAAAAAATAAATTAGGGATTTAAATGGGCTTTAAAGCCTAAATTTTCATTCATTTCGGAGGTATTCCTCCATTAAAATAGCCGTACCTACGGCAGGTGCAACAACACAGTCTTCAGAACTTATAACTTCATCCATGCCCATTGATTTTAGTCCTGCAGCTTCACATGCCTTTTTACAGATTATGTTCATTCCAAGGCCTGTTGTGACAACTGTGTCAATGGAGTTTCTATTTGAAACTTCAAGGAGTGCATCAGCAACCCTGGCAACCTGTGCTTCATGTACGTATCCTGCTATTTCCTTAATATTTTCCCTGGTTAAAACGTCCATATCTCCACATATAACCCTTGAAATTCTTCGCATGCATTCTTCAGGGGATTTCCCTGCACCGTCTGGCGTGCTGCAGATGTAATCTGATTCTTCAATGTTTTCAAGTACCATATGAATGTCTGCAGTTACTGCAAAGAGTTCTGAGGCCACACGAACCCATTCACCATCAAGGGGCACCTTGTCCACAAGGGCTGCCACGTTGGTTCTGAGGGTGCCTGTGTAAATAAGTTCTCCTGTTTTAAGGCGTTCAAGGTCGGATCTTCCCTTTGAACATTCCTTTCCATTTTTTATGGGAATTATATCTGTGGTTGTGCTCCCAGTGTCTATCATTATACAGTCTGGAGATAATTTGGCAGCTATTGGTGCTGTTGCAACCCAGTTTGCAGCTGCAGCCCTTAAAGGATCCTGTTTTATCCCTTCAAGATCCATTATTCCATTGAGTCCAACAAAGCCAACTGGGACTGTAAAGGTTTCATCTGACTTTGTTGCTATGTCAAGTACTCCTTCTTTCTTGGTTTTATATGCATCCACAAGCTCTGCAGTCATGGACACAGCAACTGCATCTACTTCATCAACTTCAGATCCTAAAAGTTCTATGAGTGCCTCTTTAAGCTCATCCTTTTTCATCCACATTGGGAGGTACTTGAAATCTGTTTTGATACCTTTGATGTTACCTGATTCATCGAAGTCAACAACTGCAAGGTCTGTGTTTGCTCCTCCAATGTCAAATCCTGCTATTTTCATGTTATCACTGCTAAAAGTTTTTAATAAGTATTTGTATGGTTTTAATGGTTCATGGAATTAATTTTTAACTTGGAATTTAATTTATTACAATTCAGTTCTCAACTGAAAATCAATGTTAATTTCAATAATTGAATTTGTAGTACCATGATAATTTTATGGATCAATGACTTTTATTTAATGGGTTTTATACTTTTTAAAAGGTTTTAGGTTACTTAAAAATATTGTTTGAAATCCTATTTTTTAGAGCTTTATTAATTGTTTTAAATCCTTTTAAAATATATTCTAAACCCTTTTCATGGTTAAATCATTTCCTATCTTTTGAAATTCGATTTTTCCCTTAATTGAAACATCCTGTGGAAGTTTTCCCTGCACAGCTTCCAGTATGGCCTCTCCCAGGTTGAAGTTCAAAATCTCCCTGAGGGCAACGTATGGTGTTGTGAGTCTGGAATTCACTTCAACGATCTTCGCATCATCTGCAAGGATCACATCAACCCCAACGTAACCCTTCAAACCTGGAATGGATTCTACAGTGTTTTTTGCAAGTTCCATTGCCCTTTGGGATAATTCATGTTCAAGTGGAACATGTCCACCATTGTAATCTATTTTACCATTTTTTAACTGTACATTCTGAAAGTTTAAGCTTAATGGAATTGCATTTTTACCATCAGAAAGCAGGCTGACACTTGCAGTTACTCCCTCAACATAGTCCTGGAGAATGAAGTAAGGAAGCTGTGTGAATTTCTTCATATCCTCTGCTGCATCCAATAATCCCTTAAAAGAATCAACAACATGAACTCCTGTGCATGAAACACCATCTGCCGGTTTTACAACCTTAAATATTTTTTTCCCGACTTTTTCAGAAGATCCTCCCTTTTCATGGGGGTTTTTATCCAGATGGAAGACGGATTCGTAAACTTCACAACTGCATGGATCTTCAGGATCTACATCTTCAAAGGCCACCTTCTCAGTTTTTATGAGTGAATCCTGAACTGACTCACCATTTTTAATGGAATCTTTAAGGGATTTGTACATATTGTATTTATTGGTACAAGTCATTACAGCTTCTGAACTGGATCCCACAACCTCAACTCCTGCCTCTTCAATCAGCTTGGTTAGATCGTGGAGTATCAGATTTTCCTCAGGCGCTATTGGCAGGCAGGCATCGTAGACATGGATGTTTTCAGCTATCCAGGTTTCAAGATCCTCATGAAGCAGGATTGGTCTGCAAAGACCTCCATTATCAGGTATTATCTCTTCCAATGTTTCTGATAGAAGGTAATCTACACCCATTTCTCCAAAGTCTGATAGAAGTCCTGAAAGCATTGATCTGCCTTCAGCTGTTAGGGCGGGATCTTCCATACCCATGGCTGTTGCAAATTCAAAAATGAGTATTTTCAAATCTTTTCAACTCCAGTGAAGTTTTTTTGATGGAAATAAAAAGAATTTATTGTAATATTACAATCCCCATTATTTAATGTCAAACATGTTCACAAGAACCATTTTATCCTTTAAATCAAGATCAGGATGTGGAAATTGGGCTTCATTACCATTGAAAACTATGTTTATGGTTGATCCACTGTTACCATTCTCAAATTCAGATACTGTTATTTCCTCCCTGATCTGGAGAAGTTCCCTTCCAGCATGACTCATTATATACTCAGGGGCAGTTATCTGGAGTTTTCCAGAACTTGAAGCATTTAAAACTGCATCTAAAATCTTCTCTGAAGCTTTTCCATCACCATAGGGGTTGTTTGCTTCACTCATTTTCTTGTACACTGATTCATTACCTGCTATCTCCTTAAGGTTTTCAAGTATCTTCTCCCTTGATGAACCAACAAGAATATTTCCACCAGCTGTTACAGTTTCAGGCCTTTCTGTGTTGTACCTGAGTGTTAAACATGGTACATTAAGAGTTATGGCCTCTTCCTGAAGCCCACCTGAATCAGTCATTATGAAGCGTGAATTTGAAAGAAGAACCAGGAAATCAAGGTATCCTATGGGTTTAGTCATCAGCACGTGGGGTGCATTTTCAAGTTTCTCGTAGATACCGAATTTTTTGAGGGTTTTCACTGTCCTGGGATGTACAGGGAAAACCACTGTGATGTCCTCAAGTTCCAGAAGGGCATCCATAACCTCTTGAAGTCTTTCAGGATCGTCAACATTCTCTGCCCTGTGCATAGTGAGTGTGAGAATGTCTCCACTTAAATCCAGATCTGAGAGTATTGTTGAACTCTTTTGGGCTATTTTAAGGTTTCTTATACAAGCATCAACAACTGTGTTGCCTGTTACGAATATTTCATGGGGATTTAACCCTTCAAATACAAGGTTCAGGGCAGATTCTTCGGTTGGAACAAAATATAAGTTTGATGTGACATCTGCAACCTGCCTGTTTATCTCTTCAGGCATGGTTTTATCATAGGATCTGAGTCCTGCTTCAACATGTCCAACTGCAATGTGGAGTTTGCTTGCTGCAAGGGCTCCTGCAAGAACTGCATTCGTATCTCCCTGAACCAGAACGATGTCAGGTTTTTCAGCCACAAGAACATCCTCTATTTTTTCCATCATCAGAGCTGTCTGTTTTCCATGGGAACCTGAACCAACACCTATGTTAAAGTCTGGTTTCTTAAGTTCCAGGTCAACAAAGAATTGTTGGGACATTTCATGGTCGTAGTGCTGTCCCGTATGAATTAAAATATAATCTATTCCCCTCTTTTCTATTTCATCAATTACAGGAGCCATTTTGATGATTTCGGGCCTTGTACCTATTATTATTGCTATTTTCATGTTTTATCCCTGTTACAATGATTTTATTATCCACTTATTTTTTTATTATTTACTTATTTTCTTATCCAATTATTTAACGGATACTTTCCCTACTCCTTCTCTTAGCACGATATTCATCTATAACCTTTAAAAGTTTTTTCTTGTCCTCATCAAGGATCCTGGATTCCATGTTGCTCTGCCATTTTTCAATCTCTTCCCTGAGCACTTCAGAGGTTACAACAGCAAATTCATCTATCAATTTAAGGTTAAGATTCTCTGCAGCGAGTATGGGAACCATATTTCGTTCAAATTCTTCCTCAGCAGGGTGGGATATTTTATCCTGAGTTACAACTGCCTTCACACCCATATCAATAAGTAGTGATGCAGTTTGTGAACCTCCTCCCTCTGAACTCACCAGAAAAACCACATCTCCCTTTTTTATCTTCCAGTATTCACATGCACGGTTTATTCCATCTCTTGTGAAGGATTCTATGATCTTAACTGGAACAACGTTCTTTGAAAGTTCAATGGATTCCATTCCCCTGATCAAATTTAAATTCTTTTCAAGCTCTTTTCGTCTTGATTTTTCTTTATCATATTTTATTTGAAGATTTTTTATAATATTAACCTTTGAAGCTACTTCTTTTCGTCGGAGTATGTCCTTGGAATATTCATAATACATTTTATCCATTTTAGATTGCATTTTCGATATTTCAGACTGCTTCTTGGTGACTGCAGTTTCAAGGGATCTGTTTTTGGCTTTCAATTTTTTTATAGTCCTTTTTTGGGATTTTATCTGCTTTCTAAGTCTTGAAACTGTTTCCTTATAATGTTCCAGTTTAGCATCGTATGAATCTTCGTAGGTTCCAGATCGATCCCTGAAATTTGAAACATCCAGAAATTCTCTTTCAAATCCCCCATGAATACTGGAAACCTTACTGGATTTTTCAGCTTCAATACCATCTAAAACCTGTTTTATTGCCTTGGTTATGGGAATATCGTTTATTACCATTATCTTTACATTATCCACAGCATTTGCAGGTAACCCAAGACTTTCTGCTCTTCTCTCGATCTGTTGGAGTTTGTTCTGATAGTCCTTGTAGGTTTTGACAGCTGCTGCCAGTGCATCTCTTTCATGGGCATTCTGAGATATTTCATGGGAAGATACAACTTTTGAACGATCAGCAGATGTTTTTAAGTTGAGGTATGCATCCACAAGTTCTGTTTTTGATTCCACAGACATCAACTTGTATGGAGAATGTATCCTGGAGTTGAGGATTGAAGCAAGCTTTTTCACTGTTTTTGGCGGAGGATAAACATCAGTTGCAATTAAAACTGTTTTACCATATTTTATTATATTTTTTATCACATCTGCACGTGATATTTCCTTAAAACTACCTACAAAAAGAATTTTACCTTCAAGGTCCAGTATAGCCATGCCTACTGTAAGCCCTGGATCAAAACCAACGATTATTCCCCTCTGTCCATCAAGGGTTTTTTCATCATTTAAAAATGTATCTGAATTTTTCATCTGATTTAAACCATGAATATTCTTATAAACCAGTTAATTTCCCCCGAATATTCCTTTAATATCCCTCTGCATGTTTATTATGGGTTTATCTAATACTTATTATTTCTTGTTGATGGTTTTGATCATCCTATTTTTCAGTGGCTTTAAAAAAAATATTTTAAGATAGGGTTGTCCATTTAAAATGGATTTTTTCCAAGTATCACAACACACATGGTTAATCCAGGTTCAAGCTTTGCATTATCTCCATTTCAACAGCTGCAGCCCTTACCTTCTTGAGGTATTCTTCCTGAATAGTTTTTAAGAAATTATTTTTTGCATACCTATCCTCATGGAACTTAACCCCCTTATAAACCACGTCCATGAGTATCAGGTTTTCTGGAGGTGCAGGGAGGATTACATGGTTTAAATTGGGATTCAGGAGTGTTCCAAGTTTTTCTACATCCATTCCACCTGTACCAACCATTAGGAGAACATTGACCATCTTTCTGACCATGTTCCACAGGAAATTCTTTCCCCAAACATCAAAAACAATGCATCCATTATTTTCAGATACTTCAATGCTGTTGATGGTTCTTACTGGACTTCTTTCACTTTTTTTTGATAAATTATGGAAGTCATGAGTTCCCTCGAAGATTTTTGAGGCATGTTTCATCTTTTCAATGTCGAGGGATAATTTTTTGAAGGGATCCTCCATAAAAACGTACCTGTAATGTCTTTCTATTGCAAATCTAGGGATGAAGTTTGATGGAACTTCTGCAGATGCCAGAATTCGTATGCTTTGAGGTAAAAGATCGTTTATCTGGTTTACTATCAACTTTTCATCCGTGTTGAATGAGACCACATTTCCAAGGGCATGAACACCTTTATCAGTTCTTCCAGCTATTGAATAACCTGATTTTTCAGGTGAATCCATTAAACCAACCTTTTTGAAGACTTTTATAAGTTCACCTTCAACTGTCTGGAAGTTGAGCTGCCTTTGAAATCCATGAAAATCTGTTCCAATGTAAGCTACCTTCAAAGCCACTTTCACCACTTTATCACCCTTAAAAAAGTATTATAATCCATTTAAGTTAATTTAAATATTTTTTTTATTTGTTTCAGTTCCTTATAATAATTCTCCAAAATATCTTAGTTCTCAGAGGATTTTTAAGTAGCAGGATCTAACTTTCATAATTTTATTCATATCTAAATCTTATTCCGATCTAAATCTTTTTTTTATCTATAATTCATGATATAGGATGTTTTTTTAATCTGGAGTTGAAGCGAACTAACTAAAGATTTTATGATTGTTTTATATAACATTTTAATTCAATATGTTTCTATGAAAGGTTCAGTTCCAGGAATCCCAATGGATGATCCTCATGAAAAAGACTGCATACCCAGTGATTCTAAGAGGTTTATGAGTAAAAAATGGGGATATTTAAGTGTAATAGTTGCAACCCTACTTTTTGGAATCTGGAACACCTTTAACAAGATTTTACTGGAGGATCTAGACCCTATAGCCCTTTCAGCAATTGTTTACTGCATTGCCGGTGCTTTTCTATTTATAATCCGATTTTCACCACTTAACAACAGGATAATGTCATTTTTAGATGCCGATTGTAATGCTGAAACCCATATTTCACGAAGGGATTACTTGATACTCCTCGTAACTGCAGTTTCAGGGTCTGTGATTGCTCCAATTATCTACCTCAATGGTTTGAAACTGATAACAGCTGTTACTGCATCCTTACTAATGAACGTGGAGATACTGTTCATAATTCTCATTGGAGTGTTCTTTTTAAGGGAAAGTTTGAAAAGGAAGGATATACTTGGTTTTATTTGCCTTGTAACTGGAACTGTGTTTCTCGCTGTAAATGGAAGTCCAGGAAATTTTTCAGCAGGCTTAACAGGTAACCTTGGAACCATTCTTGTGATAGTTGCAGCATTCTTCTGGAGTATAGATACCAGTCTGAGCAAATTTTTAAGTGGAAAACGGGATTTACTCTTTGTAAGTGCCCTGAAATGTTCAATAGGAGGATTGATTCTGCTTTCATTATCCATTGTGCTGGGATCCAGTTTCAGTGTTCCCCTGAATCACGTGCCTTACCTCTTATTTATAGGGCTTGTGAGTATTGGATTCTCATTTGTACTTGTTTACTTCGCAATCCGGCAGATAGGTTCAACAAGAACAGGATCCCTGTTCTCACTTTCAGCATTATTCGGAGCCATATTTGCCTTTGCAATACTGAACGAACCTTTCACCATATTCCAGCTTGTATTTGGGCTTTTAATGCTTCTGGGAGTTTTCATTCTCTACAAAAACGGGACATGAAAAATTTAAGGTTTGATAGAAGAGTATTAATTGGTAGAAATTAAAATTCAAGTTACAGGTTAATTCTAATCTTAAAATTAAACTGATGTTAAAAGATAACAAATCAAGTTCACTAAAAAATGAAAATAATGAAGTGGTAAAAATGGTTCTTTCAAAGGATGATATGCTCATAATTCCAGCTGTGGATATAAAGAATGGTAAGTGTGTTCAGCTGGTTCAGGGAAAGCCCGGAACTGAACAGGTTATAATAGAAAACCCTGAAAAAGTTGCAAAAGACTGGGAAAATAGGGGTGCTGAAGTTTTACATATAATAAACCTTGATGGTGCATTTGGTGATTCTGAACGAAATGCAGCAGTTATAAGCAAGGTTCTTCATGAGGTTTCTGTACCAGTGCAGCTTGGGGGAGGTATAAGAACCACTGAAGATGCTGTTAAACTACTTGATATGGGTGTTGAACGTGTTATATTAGGCACAATGGCCGTGGAGAACCCTGAAAATGTCAGAATACTTGCAGATGAATTTGGAAGTGAAAGGATAATGGTTGCACTTGACAGTAAAGATTCCATGGTTGTTGTTAAGGGTTGGACCGAAAAAACTGATAGAACAGCTCCCCAATTTGGGAATCTCTTTGAGAAGAAGGGTGCAGGAGGAATACTCTTCACAAACGTTGATGTTGAAGGATTACTCCAGGGATTTGACACCCAACCACTAATTGAACTTCTTGAAGCAGTTAAAATACCTGTTGTATATTCTGGAGGAGTTACATCAATTGAAGATGTTGCAAAACTCAGTGAAACTGATGCTGCAGGTGTTGTGATTGGATCAGCACTTTACAGGGGTAAAATGAAGTTTGAAGATGCGCTGAAGTATCAAAAAACATCCTGAATTTATTGAGATGGTTAATTGGTGAATGTAACTAAAGGGATTGAATGTAACTCACAAATCTAGAATTAAATGGTTCGAAATCCCCTCAGAAGAATATCATCTTCTGCAGTTTCAACCACCTTCCTCATTCTGAGTATCTGGTCCGGATTGGTGGAAATTGAGGTTATTCCATAATCAACGAGTTTTTTAACAATTGTTTCATTGGATGCAGCATGTCCACATATGCAGGTTTCAATGTTCCACTGGTTGCACTTTTTGATAACAAGTTTCACCATTTTTAAAACAGAACTGTGCATTAAGTTGAAGTGTTTTGCGACTTTAACACCTCTACGGTCAACCGCAAGGGAGCACATTGCAAGGTCGCTCATTCCTATACTTGCAAAGTCCATTCCTTCATTCATTAGCTCGTCCAGGGTTAAGACTGCTGAAGGTGTTTCAATGGATGCACCCACCTCCAGATCTCTGTGTGGTTTTATCCCCACTTCTTTCATGGCTTTCTTTGCTTCATGGTACTCTGAAACATCCCTTATGAAGGGTATTTTAATTCCCAAATTGTCGTAACCCTGATCAAGCAGTATCCTTACAGCTTTAAATTCTGATAATAAAATTTCAGGGTTTTGAAGATCCTTCTGTATTGCCCGGAGTCCAATTAAAGGATTAGATTCATGAGGCTCGACTTCACCCCCTTCAACCCGTTTCAGTTCATCCGTTGGTATGTCAAATGTGCGGAACCATACTGGTTTTGGGTAGAATGCATCAACAATCTTTTTTACACCTTTTACAATAACTTCTGTTAATCTTCCCTCTTCCTGGAGGAGTGAGGGATGTTTTCCAGTGTTCAGGATCATGTTCTCTATTCTAATGGAGCCAACTCCATCTGCAAAGGGTGCAACACTTGCTGCAATTTCTGGCACATTTATGTTGACCTTAACATTGGTTGATGGTCTGCAGACTTCTAAAAATTCCCTTTCAGACTCAATTTCAATGAAACCTGCATAGATGTTGCCGGTTTTCCCGTCAACCGTTACGATCATTCCATCTTCTAGGATGGAAGTTCCTTTCTCTGTTCCAACTATACAGGGGACCTGCATCTCCCTTAAAACTATGGCAACGTGGCTGGTTATTCCACCGTAGTCTGTTACAACTGCCCCTGCCTTCTTGAGGTGTGAAAGCATGTCCCTTGATGCTCTTGAAACCACAACGATCTCTCCCCCCTCAAGTGCCAGGAGATCCTCATGCTTTTCAACCTTTTTAACTTCCCCTATACCAATATAAGAACTTGTACCAATCCCTTTAAGAATTATCATACATTATATTCTTTATTTTTTGGTGTAGAAATATTTTGGGTATTTAGTATATCCACAGAGTTTGAATGGTTTTTTTCTCCATAAATATAGGGGATCATTACAATAATCACTAGAAATGTATAATATAACTGATTGATTGGTATAAATAATTGAATGGGGGATCTGAATTCCAAGAACCCCTTAAACTTTTTTTATTCAAATTTTATAAGTTTAAGAACATTAAAAAAATTTAAAAACAGGAATTCTGCAGATTTAATAGAAATAATTTAATAGGAGTTCAATTAAGGTACTCTTTTTAAGTAAAACTCAAAAATATCTAAAGAAATAGGGATGGAAAAGATTTGAGGCTTAATGAATTTACTGTGGATAAATGAATTGGAGTGAGAACCCTTGTCCTGTAATGGGATCAGGTTGCAAACCTCTCAAAAAGACCCGCAAATTTCCTTACAACACCCTTCAGAGGGCCCATCTTTTCTCCAAACTTGTACATCACATGCACATCCTCTTTTTTCAGCCCTCCAAATAATGTTAAAGCTGAAACATATATGAATGGGGCCAGAATTATTCCTAAAAATAGGAATAAACGTGTTTTTGGGAAAGGAATGAATATAATTCCCATTATGATTGAGGCAATTATTATCTTTGTAAAATCTCCCTTTGGAAGCTGTGCATCAGTCATTTGGAGGGTTTTACCAAGGACCGTGACCATTATGAAGACTGCAGCTATGGTTGTTGCAAGTGCTGCGCCATTTATACCGTATACTGGCACCATGATAAAGCTTAAAACCAGATCTATTATGGTTCCCAAAACTAGTGCAGTCATTGGAAGGTTGGGTTTTCCAAGTCCCTGGCATATGCTGGCTGAGACAACGTAAACAGTGAAACACAGCATTCCTGCTGAGAGTATCTGTAGAGCCCCAGTTCCATTAAGAAAGGCAGGATTTGGGAAGAGCAAGCCTATTATTGGTGCTGCAAAGACTATGGTTCCAACAGAAAGTGGCAGCACAAGGAGTGTTACGTACCTGTAGGACTGTAAAATATAGGTTCTGAGGAGATGTTTATCATTTAAGCTGAATGCCTCTGAAGCAGCAGGTAGAGCAGCAGTTGCAATTGACATGGATATTACAAGGGGCAGTCTTGCAATTGGGCTTGCTGCGTTGTAGTAACCAACGTACTCACTCGCCATGAAGTGACCTATAACGTACGTTCCAATATCGTAGAGTGCCAGTTCTGCAAATCCTGCTATAACAACGGGTATGGAAAATATCAGAAGCCTTTTTGCTATTGAAATCTCTTCTCTCCAGGTTATGCTTGTATTTTGATGTGGTTTGAGACTTCCATGTTTTCTTAGTTTTGATATCCTTTTCAAGGTGATCCTTTTGAATATATAAACTCCCACTAATGTGGAAACAATAAACCCAATGGCAGTTCCCACAACTGCTCCTGCAACGTACCATCCAAGAAGAACTAGAACTACAGCCCCTGCTATGGTGAATATCTGTTCTGTAGCACGTGTTATGAGGATGTTGGTCATCTCATACATTCCCTGGAAAACACCCCTTAAAGCTCCTACAATCACACTGAAGGGAGTTATAAGTGATATTAATTGTAAGGGCAACACTGCTTCAGGTTTATGTAAAAAACCTATTGCAATGGGTTTGGCCAAAAAGAATATCATGATACTTGCAACTATCGAGAGTACAACCATGATCTTGGTGGAGGTTTTTATGACCTGCCGAACCATGAATTCATCATCCCTTGCAGAGTAATGTGAAACGTACTTTGCAATGGCTGGTGGAAGACCTCCTGCAGCAAGTAAAATCAGAACATTCTGAGCGGGCAGGGTTAAACCTAAAATACCATACCCTGCAGGGCCAAGAAGAATTGCCATTAAAGAACGGTAGATGTATCCTCCGATACGGAATATGAATGAACCTAAAAGGATTACGAAGCTTCCCTTTGCTATCTTTGAACTCATGATAATTACCAACTTACAATGTAACCCAAACAAAAAAGAAACTATCTAAAATTAATTTCCATTTTATAACCAAAATATATTGTTAAAGGGTTTCTGATTTAAGATTGAGATGTACTCACTATAAAATCTACTCATTGATTAAATATTGTTCTAACTCTTTTTTTAAAACTTTAAAATTGAACAGTAAGATAGTTTTTATTGATTTAAAACTTTATAAATATTTAACATAGTTAAAAATTAAAGCATGAAAAATAGTTCAAATGAAAATATTTTAAATTCTTTGAAAGATGTTTAAAGATAACAATTAAAAAAAATATTGATAACAGAAAAATCAGAAATTTAAAGCTTGAATCAGTAAAACATTGGGGTGTAAACATTAAACTCGTAATGGCAACAGGAACATTTGACATAATACATTCAGGTCATGGATATTACCTTCAAGAATCCAAGAAACTCGGTGGAAAGGATGCAAAACTCGTTGTGGTTGTTGCAAGGGATGCAACAGTTAGGTCAAAAAAGAGGGTTCCAGTGGTGGGTGAAAAACAACGCCTGGAAGTCGTGAAAATGTTGAAACCCGTTGATGAAGCGTACCTTGGGAGTACAACAGATATGTTTGAGATAGTGAAAAAACTGAAACCTGACATAATCGCAATAGGTCCAGATCAGAACTTCAACCTTGAAGATCTTAAAAAAGAGCTTGAAAAACGTGGTTTAAACTCTGAAGTCATGAAGGTTGAAGGTTATAAAAAAATGCCCCTTGACAGCTCCTGCAAGATCATAAAGAAGATAAGGAAGATGGAGTTTGATGAAAAAATCTTTGAGAAATGTTAAAATTTCTTTTCCTTTTTTACTTCAATTTACATAAATCCAAATCTTATTCCATCCTTAAAAATTATTATTATCAATAATATTAATATTAATATTTAAAGTATTTTTTATGCTGATAACCTATTGAAATTATTGAAATAATGGAGTTAAATGGGTAATCTTCACCAATTATTTAAGTGTTTAATCTTTAAAAAAAGAAAAAAAGAAAGGTTTAAAAAGGCAATTCTGAGTAGATACCTTTTAACGTCCACGAGCTGGTATTCCAATTATTTATAACTCCGAATGTGTTTCTTAGGCTTATTGCATCTGCATTGTACCATTTACCATTCACATATATCTGAGCCCATACATGTCCATATACAGTTCCACTTGAGAATGTGCAACTTCCATGTACGTATCTTGCAGGGATTCCTGCAGCTCTTGAGAGTGCTACTATTAGGTGTGATGTGTCAACACAGTTTCCTGTTTTAGCGTTCAGTGTTCCTACTGCACCGTATTGGGTGTTGTAGTAGAATTTATAGCCGAGATTGTCCCTTACCCAGTTGAATATTTTAGTTGCTTTATCACAGCTTGATGTTGCACTGCTTGTTATTGATTTTGAAAGTGCAACTATGGCTGCATTTGTTGATTGACAGTTTTTTGTTGGATTCAAGTACTGCTGTAGGCTTGCTGGTATGTCGTCTTGGGTTGTATTCTTCCATGGATTCATTGAAACATAGCTAGGAAGGTATTTATTCGTTCCATAGAAGTTCAATATCTTCGAGTACATGTAGACCAATGATTCGAACTGAATTTTTCCAAGAGAACTTGCTGCATAGTTTGGAGCCGCTCCATTTGCATTCATGAAGGAGCTCAATTTACTTGCAATTGCAAGATACTCTGTTTTGTTAATGTTTCCACTTTTAAGGTCTTCTGTTGGATTCGAAGGAGCATCCACACTTTTCAGTGTTACCGATGCTGTTGAACCTTTGCTAATATTTAATAATCCATCTGTTAGTAGTTTCAGGAATTCAGGCATTTCTACCTGGACTGAACCTATCTGAACATAGTTTGGAAGTTTTTTATTTGTTTCAACGTATGTTTTAACCCTTGAAGCTGCATCCTTGATCTGATCCCGTGTAAATTTTGTTACCTGGGTCTGGTTGTTTGATGGTTTCCCATTGTTTGCCGGGGTGTAGTTGAAATTTTTATCGATCAAACCATACCTGAAGAGTACATATCCTGATGCACCATTGTTCCAAGCAGATTTGACATCACCATTCAATTCAACTCCGGGTATTGGAGTAACATTCTTATCGGACTCGTAGGTCTGAAGACCTGCTAGTACGGGCTTTCCATTCGCCTGACTTACTATGTAAGCCACTTTTTCACCTATCCAATCTGAGTTCTCATTGTAGTTTCCCTTGTAGATCATTGGCACAAGGAAATCCAGATACTGGGAAAGTTGTTTGTAGTCCTGTCCATAGTAATAACCATTCACAGCACCTTCCGGCATTAAAGCCGCTGAAATTGCTACTTTTGGTTTTATGGAGTTAACTGTGTCATGCACCCTTTTAACGAAGTTCGTTAGGGTTTGGGTTCCATTGGAATATTTGTAAGCTGTTCCAGGATACCTCACATAATCCAGGTGTATTCCATCGATGTTGTAGTTGGTTGTTACATCTTTGATGAAATTTATCAAAGTGTTCTGGTATGCTGTGCTGTAACCTGTCCTGTTTTCAGTTGTTTTAACCGTTTTATAACTTGTTACTGTTTTTGATTTAGATTTCCAGGTGTACTTCCAGGTGTACTTCCATTTGCCATGATACTTGTACCATTTTTTATACCATGATTTGTACCATGACTTCACAGTTGTTTTGTATGCAACCTTTTTGGTTACATTCACTTTGTAGGTGTAAGTACCCTGAGGATCAATCCATTTTCCATTTGCATCAACGAAACATGTGATCCATGCATGAACTCTTATTCCAGTACCACTGAGCTTACTCAGGATGGTTTTTAGTATACTTTGGTATGTTGGAGCTTCGATTCTATTTGTTTTCACGAATACATCGGTTATTCCATCTTTTATTAATTCATCAGCAGTTACCTTACTTACATCGTAAGTGCTGAGCCAGATTCCGTGGACATTATTATATGTTTCATCTCCTGCTGCCTCTGAACTTTGATTTGCTACTGAAACGTTGCTGTTAACACTATTGTTACTACTGTTTGTGCCTGAATTCGTGTTGTTATCTGTAGACTGATTCTTCTCTGCATCGCTAACTGCAGTCTCATTAATTAGAGTTTCTGCAGTTGTATTCTGAATTATAGTTGTATTCTGTAAGTCAGTTGTGTTTTCAGTTATATTGCTGGCATTCGTGATATTTTCTGCGATTTCCTGGTTTGCTGTGGTGGCATATATATAGCTTGTACTGGGTAGCACCATGCCAAAAAGCAATAGCACTACAAGCAACAAATGTCGCTTCATAAGTACTGCCCCCCAAATGATTCAGCAAATGTCAGATGAACACCTATGTGGTTCTGACAAGTAATATGATCTCTTTTTGAACATATAAATCTTTTGATTTAAAATTCCGAAAAACAAGAGCAAATATCTTCTTTAATGATTTAAAGCCATTAAAATGAGAATTGAAACGGGTGTTAAAGATTATTTTCACCCCTTTTAGGATATTGATATGAAAAAATATCTTCTTTTTAAGGTGCACCACTACAAAACATAACAATCTGAATTTTGAAATCCATTAAATTCTAGAGCTTATTAAAAAGGAATATGGAAATCGTTCAAAAAATTTTGAAATCCAAAAAAACGTTACTAAGGAATATTATTAAATTTCTGTTTATTTTAAGAAAATTGAATTTGAAACTTTTCAAGAAATAAAAAAAAATATTTTTTAAAAAATGAATAAAAAAAAGGTTTAAAAGTTCATATGAATAAAAGATGGGTTTTAGGTAACCATTTTCAAGATCTACGTTAAAACGTATTTTCCATAGGTCCTGTAGGTGTAGAGCCATTTAGTTTTCCATACCTTTTTCCATTTGTACTTGGTTACGTACTTACGAACCCATTTTCCGTGTCTTTTAACCCATTTCTTAACTTTGTATGCCTTTTTAACCCATGCCCGGTATTTTACTTTTTTGTATGCCACTCGAACCTTGTAGGTTACGTACTTTGCAATTCCGTATCTGAATACAACGTATCCTGAAGCACCGTAAGCCATTGCATAGGCTGCATCTGCACTCACTTCAGCTGCTGATAGAAGATGTAAGTTGCCATCACCCCTGTAATTCTGGAGTCCTGCAAGAACGGGTATTGAGTTGCCGTTTTTGTCATTTGCCAGATGTTTTATGTGGGCTATTTTACTGCCTATCCACTGGGTGTTGGTGTTGTAGTTTCCCTTGTAAGTCATTGGAACCAGAAAGTCAACGTAGTCTGCTAATTCATCGTAGCTTTGTCCGTAGTATTTTCCTGCGCCGTTGGATAGAATAACCTCATCTGGCATAACCGCTGCTGATAGGTATATCGATTTTCCAGAGAGGATGCTCCTTCTGACCTTGTACCAACCCTTGTACCAGTACTTCTTGTAGGGAACTGAAACCTTGGATGATTTAAGTCCCTGAGGGTCAACCCAGCCACCACTGGCATCTTTGAAACAGACTACCCATGCATGGACCTTTATGCCCCTAGTATGAGCATAGGGAAGAACCATACCAAGAACCTTGGTGTAGTAGTACGATGATGAAAATCGTGAAGATGAAACGAATACATCTGTAACCCCTGCATTTTTAAGGGCATCCCAGTTTGCTGCACTCATTCCCAGTGCAGTATCCCCACGTATCCAGTATCCACGAACAGTTAAATTTTTAGTTTCTGTTACAGATTGGTTGACTGCCTGAGTCTGGTTTGAGGTCGTGTTTTGAGTTAAATTTTGAGTGTCGTTAAGTTCATCTGCACTAACTGCACCAACACTCATAACTGCAAAACATAAGATTAGAAGGGCTGCGAGTATTAAACATTCTTTTTTATTAATTCTATTAATCATGTCGCCTCCTCTCTAAGAATGATTCAATTATTGGTTAACTTATTGAAAAATTTCCTAGATTAATTTTGGGTTTAAATCACTCATATATAAGTATTTTTAGGGCTAAAATAAAATAACATCACAAAGATAAACTCCTTTTCAGTTTAATAATCAAAGGGATGTTTTAAAAATGAATTTCCCCCAGTTCTGTGAATCAACCTGGGAACCAAGTTTTTGTTCAATTGTCGTAGCGCCAATATAAAAAAATAAACCCTTTTTAAAGGTTTTCCTGAAAATTCCGGCTTTAATCAATTGATCCCAAAACTTATATCTAAAAAAGTCAAGATAATGATATATATGGAGATAAAGAACATTGAAATGGCCATTGAAGTCCTTGAAAAATCCCCAGAATTTGCTGATCTTGTTCCGGAAGTGAGGAGCAACATAGTTATGGCAAAAGAAGGCGCAAAGGAAACCAAAGATGTTGCAGGTGTCCCCGGGCGTATCACAACAGTTAAAGGATGGCCTAAATCTTTTATGAAACCAGATTTTGGTGTTTCATCCCACATGGCCCGGCTTGTGCTGAGCATGATGAAACATGATCCCCAAAGGAGAAGTGCCCTTAACATCCGTTACAGTGAGGAAATAGTTGATATATGCAGAAAACTCGGTTTGAAGGTTTCTTCATACAACAGGCACCATGAACCTGAAGATGTGGTGAATTTTGAGGGAGGAACCATTCCATGGGGTGTTGAGGAGGCCATAGACAAACTTGGAGACATTCCAGATGTTGTTTACCACACTGGAGGGTGGGGAAAGGAACCCATGGTCTGTTTAACCGGTCCAGATGCCCTTGAAGTTGCTAAAACTGCAGTTTGCATTTCAAAACTTTACAGTGTAAGGGTCAAAAAGAGTAAAAATGAAACCCACACTAAATCCGAGAGAAATCTTTTAAAAAATTCTATGACTATTTCAGGCAGTTTTGAAGATAGTTACAGTGTTGTTTTTGCACCATCACGAAGTGAATATATTGGTAAAAAAGCCCATGTTTCCTGCACCTTCTGTGCAATAGCTGAAGGTAATAGTGAAGTGGATTCAAGGGTTTTATATAAAAATAACAATAACATGATAATTATGAACATGTTCCCCTACAACAGGGGTCACCTTGAAGTGGTTCCACTGGAACATGTTACAGATCTGAATAAATTAGGATCTGAGGAAATCAAGGATATCTTCGTCCTTGTACAAAGATCCATAGGGCTCATAAGGGAAGTTCTAAAACCAGATGGTATTAACGTTGGAATAAACCTCGGTAAAGCTGCAGGTTCCAGTATAAAACATTTACACATTCACATTGTGCCCCGTTTTAAAGTTGAATCCGGTTTCATGGAAACAACCGCAAATACCCGAGTTGTTGAAGAGAGTATCGATGAAACTTACACGAGGTTCATGGAAAAAATTGATATTTTGAGGGAAACCCATGAAGTATGATATGTACTATGAAATATTAGAGCAACCTAAATCATTAAAAAATACTTTGAAAGCTGAAAAAGTTCATATGAAGGAGATTGCAGATAAATTTGCAGAATTTGACAAAATTCATCTCGTAGGCTGTGGAAGCTCCCTTTCAACCTGCTTCTCAGCAAGGGATGCCATGGGTTTCCTATCAGATAAAGATATTGATGCCCACACAGGATACGAGTTTTTTTATCATAAAAACCTTAAAAAGGAGAATTCTGGAGTTTTGTTAACATCACAGTCAGGAGAAACTTCAGACACTGTAGCAGCATTACGTAAAGCCAAAGAAAACGGTTTATACACTGTTTCTATAACCAATGAGGAAGACAGTACCATGATGCATGAGTCTGATGATGCTGTACTCACCCGCTGCAACAGAGAAACAGCCATATTAGGCACAAAAACCTACATGACCCAGTTAATGTCCCTGTATGAAATTCTCTTCAGTATGGAGGGATCGGATGATGCTAAGGATGTTCTGAAGGACCTTGAAAAAATACCATCTATAACCAAGGACCTTTTAAGCAAAACTGAGGATGAAAACAGAGTTCTTGCAGAAAAATTCAAGGATGATAAGATTTTTTACTGTATGGGAAGCGGACCTAACTATGGCCTTGCATACAAAGTTGCAATGACCATGTTCATGGAAGGTGCACTCAAACATGCTTGTCCACTTTATTCTGGAGAATTCAGGCATGGGTTAATTGAAAGGGCTGAGAAGGATGTTCCAATAATGTTTTTAGATGCGGATTATTCTGGAGATGAATTAACCCATAAATCAATGGAATTTTCAGATAAAATTGGTGTGAAAAAGATTTTATATAAAATGGAAGATTATGCTGATGTTAATCCTCTTCTTGCACCATTTGTACTCGTAATTCCTATAGAATGGTTCATATATTACCTTGCACACTTCAATGGGGAAGATCCTGGAAGTACACGGCATATTGGTAAGGTAAGGTACTGATAGGTACTGCTAATTCCTCAAACAATTAATTTTTGGTAATTACAACCTATTCAATCCTTTATTTCATATTTTTGTACATATACTAGTTTTTTACACTTACTTTTTTTATTACTGATAATTTTTGTATTTAGGTTTCTATTCAGAATTGAATTTTAAAATCAACTGAAATAATGTTATTAAAATTTTTAAGAATGAACAATTAACAAGTTTATTAGAAGTAGATAATTAATGATTAATAAAAATAGCTTAATAGAAAAGAATTGAAAAAGTAGTGAAGTGAGGATATTTCAGTTTAAACTGTTTTTTAGTCTACTTTAACTTCAAAACTCTCATTCTTTTCAAGTTTTGGGAGTGTGACTGTTAAAACACCGTTTTCGAATTTTGCATTTGATTCGTTTATCAGTATTTTTGCAGGAAGCACCATCATCCTGCTTGCTTCACCATACCTTCTTTCCTTCTTGATGTAGTTAACATCCTCAACTTCAGTTTCTTCTTCGAATTTTGCACTGATCTCAATACTGTCCTCAGTTATATCAATCTTTATGTCCCCTTTTTTGACACCTGGAAGGTCTGTTTTTACGATTATGTTTTCATCGTCTTCAATTACATCCATCATTGGTTTTGCTGGAACATTCGAAGTGTAATCAGCTATCGCCTTCTCAAGCTCCTCCTGTTTCTCACGGATTGTGCCTACCATGTCGTTAAACATCTGTTCTGCTACGCCTCTTCTTTTCATCGTTAAATTCCTCCAGCTTATCCATTATTTCAGATACTCCAGTTCCCTCTGCTGCTGCAACCATCAGAGGATCTTCTACTTTATTAATATATTCATCTAAATACTTAACCCTTTCCACGAGGTCCATTTTGTTAAAAACACAGACAATTGGTGTTTTAAAAATGTGTTTTATCTCCTCAAAAAGTCGGAACTGGCTTTCAAGTGGATATCCTGAGGTTTCAGATGCATCGAAGATGAATAAAATAACATCTGCAAGGTGCTCCAGTGCAACCATTGCATTTAACTCTATTTCATTCATGTCCTTAACAGGCCTGTCCAGAAGTCCAGGAGTGTCTATGATCTGGTAACTCTGCCACCTGCGTTCGAAATGTCCTATCTGGATTCCTGTTGTTGTGAAGGGGTAATCTGCAACTTTAGGTTCTGCTGTTGTTATGTGTCTAAGCAGAGTTGATTTTCCAACGTTTGGAAATCCTGCTATTACTGCTGTTGTTGCATCAAAGTCTATTGTGGGCATGTTACGGAGTTTAGCCTTTGCAAAGTCCAGAAAATTCAGTTCATCTTCTATCCTGTAAACAACAGAGGATATACGGCCAAATGCTTCACTTCTAACTCTTGAAGCATCCTGAGGACTTGATCTTCTTACTTTAAAGACGTACTGATTTTCAAATTTTGATAGAAGTTCCACAGCCCAGTTCAAGGCTCCAAGAGACTTCTTCAGTTCGTCAACTCCCACCACAACATCTATGTAATCCTGGTAGAACATGTGCATTTCTTCAATCTTGGGGACCCTCTCAAGTATCATGTTGAAGGTTTCCTCTATAACCTGACAGGCAGTTTTAATCCTTGCTTCCTCAGTCTTCTTGGACTTCTGCTGGCGAGGAATATTAGAAGACCTTACCTTGTTTGCGGCCTTTTTAGCCCGTCTAAAACCCTTATCCAGAACTTCTTCTGGTGTTGGGATAGTTGGTATTAACATTTCATCACTCTCTTTTAAAATATCTTAATAATTCAGTTAAATTCAGTTTAAGTTAACTTTAATTGGTTAATTAATTTTTGTTAGCCTATTCAAGTTTATTATATTTTTTTAAAGTTATTAATCATGTTGATGTTAAAATAAGGTTCTAAAAATCTTAAAATGATTAAAAACTTGTTTTAAATCCATAATATTGTTAAAATCATGAACATCTACAGTTCACTCTAGGTTAATGTATGAATACTTCAATGTATAAAATGATCATGATGTGTTTAGAATAATATGTATAATGATTATTCTAGGGATTATTATGTTAAGGATTTATCACGTTTAAATGTTGTTCTTTTTTTGAACATTAAATGGATGTAAGTTAAGGGGATTTAGGTTTGCCATCCCAATTATGGATTGCATTCCTGATTTTATCCTGAATTATTCATTGAATATCTGGGAGTGGAACCTGTAAATCTTCACATCCTTAGCAAGCCAGCAGTCTGCCTGAAGCCCTGCCTTCATGCATGTGTTTGCTAAAAACTCTTCAACATTCCAACACCATTCAACTGCAACCTGCGGAAGTAAAAGTCCCCTGTATGGACCCATTTCAACTATCAATCCATCCTTACCCACTTCAACCTTTTCAATGTACTCTCGGGGATTCTCAACCATGATGATCTCTGGTTTTGTGAGCACACTGACTTCAACCTGTATGTCCTCAAATTCCCTTGGAGTTACAGGTGGAAAACGTGGATCCCTTGTTGCTGCAGATATGGCTGCATCAATAAGGCCTTCTATGAGGGGCATTACAGGTTCAGGATAACCTATACAACCCCTGAGATCCCCATTCCTCTGGAGGGTTACAAAAACCCCCATGAACTCCTTTAACTTCGCATCAATATTTCCTGGAACTTCCAGTATTCTCTTCTCATTGAGGTATGTTCCTATAGTTTCCCTTGCAATTTTTACTAGTGTTTCACCATCTTCACGAGATAAAAGATTCTTATCCTTTTTTTCTGCTTCATCTGATGCCATTACATTGCTCCTCCAACCATTGCTTTCGTAACTCTTATATGTGGGCCTCCATCTCCAACTGGTACTGTTTGACCTGCTTTTCCACAGAAACCAACTCCCATCTTGAAGTCAGATGCAACTGCATCCACGTTCATGAGTGTTTCCATTATGTTTCCAGATAATGAAACATCACGCAGTGGCTCTCCAATTTCCCCGTTCTTTATCATGAAGGATTCTGCAGCGTTGAACTGGAATATTCCCTTTCCAGTATCCACCTGTCCACCCCTTGAACCTTTAAGGTATATTCCATCCTTCATACCTTCAAGTAATTCTTCAAAGCTTTTATCACCGGGTTTGAGGTAGGTGTTACTCATACGAACCACTGGCTCGTCACCAACAGCAGACCTGGCATTTCCTGATGGTTCAATTTCAAGTTTGGATGCTGATTCCCTTGAACTCAGGAGGGATGTGAGAATTCCATCCTTAACAAGGAGGTTTTTACGTGTTTTAACTCCCTCAGCATCGTAGGGGTAGTAGCCGAAGGCATCCATACTGGCATCATCAATTATCGTAACGTGTTCCGAGCCTATTCGGGTTCCCATTTTTCCCTTGAGTATGGAATCGTTCTGGAGTATGAGATCCGCCTCTGCAGCATGACCCAGTGCTTCGTGGATGAAAACTCCTGTGAGTTCCGAGTCAAATACAACAGGAAAGCTTCCTGAAGGTGGTGAATTTGCATTGAGTAACCTAACTGCCTTGGATGCAGCAGTTCTTCCAAAATTTTCCAGATCCTCATTCTTTATGGCTTCAAATCCCTTTGCTCCACCGATACTTTTGTGGCCGAACTGTATCATTCCATTTTCTGATGCCACCGCATTTAGAAACATTGCAACCCTTGATTCATTGAGTGTTAGTGATGAACCCTCTGAACTCAGGAAAGCTGTTTTTCCCTCTGCATCAACGTAGTTGACACTGGTACTCACAACTTTATCAATATTTGCAGCTTTATCTGCATCCTGCATAACCTCTTTTTTCTCTTCAAGTGAAACATCTGACAATTTAATTTTTGCAGGAGATTTCACATTATCAACTACATTTGGAACATCTGCAAGTTTCACATCACTTTTTATTGAATTTGCAAGGCGCAGTGCAGACTCTGCTACTTCCCCCATCTTTTCCATTTGGGTTGTGAATGCAAATCCCCATGCACCACCCTTTAAAACCCTTACACAACCGCTTAGATCGGATCCAGACCGGATTTCCTGGATCTTACTATCTTTCATTATGATTGCAGTACTGTAAGTCTCATTAACCCTTATATCTGCATAATCTGCTCTTTTTTCAATGGAATTAATTGTTTTCTCCAGTAAATCTAAGTCTAATTGATCTTCCATGGTATCTCCCTTCATCTTACTGATTATACTTTTTTGATCTTCTTGGGATTATAATTTATTGATTGTTGTTGATTTTTGTATAAATTTGATATGTGCATTATTATGTGCATTATTAATTTGATATAATATTAATTTGATAAAAAATATAAAAAAATTTATAAAAAAATGATTTATAAACATAGACCACAGCATATAAAAAGTGATTTATATTATAAAACCTTAATAATAGACCGTTGATATTAAGTGAAGGGGTGCAGGTTCTAATTTTCACCATTTCATTACGTTTATTATATAATCATAAGCATATTTACTCGAATTACACTTTGTTAAAGCACCAGGTGACAATATGAAAACTGTGAAGGAGATAAACCAGAAAATCAAAGATGGAGATGCAGTGGTTGTGACTGCTGCTGAAATGACCCAGATTGTAAGGGAAAATGGTGCAGGAGAAGCTGCACGTGAAGTTGATGTTGTGACAACAGGGACCTTTGGTGCTATGTGCTCTTCAGGGGCATTTCTAAACTTCGGACATTCGGATCCACCTATAAAAATGTCAAAAACATACCTGAACGGTGTTGAAGCCTATTCTGGACTTGCAGCTGTGGATGCTTACATCGGTGCAACCCAGCCCAACAAAATTCCAGAAATTGGCCTTGATTACGGAGGGGCCCATATAATCGAAGACCTTATAAGGGGTAAAGAGATTGATTTTGTTGCAGAAGCCTATGGAACTGACTGTTATCCTCTTACAGAGGTTAAAACCAGTATAACACTGGACAAGTTGAACCAGGCCATAATGGTGAATCCAAGAAATTCCTACCAGAACTACGCTGCAGCAACCAACTCCACAGATGAAACCATTTACACTTACATGGGCACACTTCTGCCCAAAATGGGTAATGTGAGTTATTCAAGTGCCGGAGAGCTCAGTCCACTTTTAAATGATCCTTACTTTGAAACCATTGGTTTTGGAACGCGCATATTCCTCTGTGGTGCAGAGGGTTACATCATTGGTGAGGGAACACAGCACAACACCGATGTTGAGCGTAAAAACGGTGTTCCAACAGGCAGTGCCGGTACTCTCATGCTCAAGGGAGATATGAAGCAGATGGATGCTGAGTACGTTAGAGGTGCAAGCATGCCCAAGTACGGTCCAACACTTTACGTTGGTGCAGGAATACCAATACCTATCCTGAATGAGGATATAGCTCAAAGAACAGGTATCAGTAATGAAGAGATCCAGTGCAGTGTTGTGGATTACGGGGTTCCAAGGAGAAGCAGACCCACAATAATGGAAACCAATTACATGGAACTTCAAACTGGAAAAATAGAACTCAACGGTGTGGAAGTTCCAACTTCACCGTTATCTTCACTTAAAAAGGCCAGGAAGATTGCATTTGAACTTAAATCATGGATAGATAATGGAGAGTTTTTCCTTACAGAGCCCATCTCAAGGCTGCAGTCGGAGGGATCCATTGTTCGACCCCTTGAAATTAGGAAACCTTCAATTCTTGTGAAGAACATCAAGATCAAACCCATCATAACTGCCAGGCCCCGAGACGAGGTTGAGGATGTTGCGAGGAAACTGGTTGAAAACAGTATAAACCACCTTCCTGTTGTGGATGGTGAAGGTAAGCTTCGTGGTATTGTAACCTCGTGGGACATAGCAAATGCAGTTGCAAAGGGTAAAACGAAACTTGCAGATGTTATGACACGTAAAGTTGTGATAGCCCGGGAGGATGAATCTGTGGATGTGGTGGCAAGACGCCTGAACAAACACGAAATTTCAGGACTCCCCATCATTGATAAGGACAACAAGGTAAAGGGTATGATAACAGCAGAGGATATTTCAATGTTGATTTGTAATGGTTCAAGAAAAGGTAGAAATGGAGGGTCACTATGAAAGCATGGCTAAACTTTTCACCAGACATCGTAAACAAAGCAGTGATCTCAGATCTCATTAAAAACTATGATATTACCTTCAACATACTCAAGGCAAACATAACACCCAAGGGTGGGAAGATGCTCATTGAGTTAAGTGGAACACAAAAAGATGAAGGCATAGCATTCCTTGAGGAAAGCGGAATTCATCTGGATCCTGTAAAAAAGGTTGTTAAAAAGGATGAGGACAAATGTGTTGACTGTGGAGAATGCGTTTCACTATGTCCTGTAAAGGCTATTTCAATTGAAGAAGATTGGACAATTGAATTAGATGATAAACAGTGCATTGGATGTGGGTTCTGCACCAAATCATGTCCCATGAAAGCTATAAATGTTGCAGAATAAATACTGAGCATTTTAGAAGCTTTTAAATTTTTTATTTATTATTTTAGGTTTTATATTATTTTTTAAGTTATTTTAGGTTTAAATTATTTTCTGAAGTTTTTTTTATCAAAATAATTTATTAAATCAGATTATAGGAACTTGAATTTTTGTATATTGAATTTTTAGGGGTTGCATGGAATTGAAATGATTTAAAAAAAAGGAGTCTCTTTGAGGTCCTTTTAGAAAAAATATAATTTAAAAATAGAAGTAATTATTCAGTCAGATCCTGAAAATCTGGATATAAAACTGTAAATTCTGCTTTTACCCTCAAAAACTGCTTTTTCAGGACACATCTCCATGCAGCAGAGGCAGTTTATACATTTATCATATTCAAACACTGGTGTTGGTCTTTCCTTCAGGATTGCGTCTGTGGGGCAGCTTTTAACGCATATATTGCAGTTCGTACAGAGCTCAGGGTCTATTGCAGGTCTTGACCACCAGAGTTTCATTAAAGCTCTTGAAATGGAGGATGGAATCATCTCCATTGACCCTGCAAAGTTAGGAGGCCATTTGAAGTTATCAATATGTGGAAATTCCCCTAAAACCTTGATGTTTTCAATTAAAGATTCTCCAAGCCCCTGTTCATGTGCAATTCTGTTTGTGGGCACTTCCATGGGATTCTTGCCCAAGTAGTAGCATATGATGCTGTCTGCTGCAACTGCATCGTCTGATGCAATTACAACACCTATCTCTTTGGGGTTTCCAGCTGATGGTCCCATCCCATCCATTCCAACCACACCGTCAATGATGTTGAGATGGGGCTTGGAAAGTGCGAAGACATCAACAATTATCCCTGCAAAATCAGATGGCTTTGGTGCTAACTTATGGTAATCAGTTTTTTGAAGCCCTGGAATAACACCGTAAGTGTTTTTAACGGCACAGCTAAACTTGGTAAGTCCATGGGTTTTGATCTTGGGCAGGTTGATAAATACATCAGCATCAATAACTGGCTTGGCAATTCTGTATTTTCTACTGTTTCTCTCAAGTTCATAGATTCCTGATTTCTCAAAGTTAACAAGTTGAGCGCCTGTACGTTTGCAAACATCACAGAACCCTGTGATCTTCCAGAATTTTTCCATTCCACGTGCAGGTCCTCCAGGACTGTCCCCAACCATTGGTACTGCCCCTGCATCCTTCAAAATATTGATAACAGCTTCTATAACTGCAGGATGGGTTGTTATGAATGCTTCAGGAGATTTAGCCTGGAGCATGTTGGGTTTGATGAGCACCTTATCACCAGGCTTTACAAAGGAGGATATTCCTCCCAGGCCCTTTAAGGAGTTTTCCACAGCACTTTGGACTGCATCCAGATCGTAGGAACTGCATTCTGATATTGAAACTGTACTTTTATTCAATTTAGCACCACATTGATCCATCAAACATTAACAAAATATTTGCTCCTTTTTTAAAAAAAGATTTTTTAATTTTGATTTTTAAGTTTCTGCGTTTTCCAATGCAATTAATAGATCAAATTCAATCTTCAACCTCTTTCAAGATTTTTCTTCTGGCTTCGCCTATGGTGAGTGGATAGGGTTTGCCGAATGAAACATGATCCTCCTTGTTGAGGATTTCCATGAGGTGTGCTATCCTTGGAAGCCTTAAATTCGCATTTCTTATGGTCTCAACATCACTAAAAACAGTTTGAGGGTTACCTTCCTTTATTATGTTTCCATGACTGATTATGTAAACTGTGGATGCGTAAAGGGGGACCAGATCAACGTCGTGGGTGGATATTATGATGGTCATCCCATCAGCGTTGAGATCATACAACAACCTCATTATCTG
>NZ_JAGGLN010000008.1 GCF_017874455.1 Methanobacterium aggregans
AAAGTAAGAAAGTAAGAAAGTAAGAAAGTAAGAAAGTAAGAAAGTAAGAAAGTAAGAAAGTAAGAAAGTAAGAAAGTAAGAAAGTAAGAAAGTAAGAAAGTAAATATTCAATAGGTTTATTATAAAATACTTTAAAATATTAAATACTGCTTTTATTTTGATGGTAAAATGAAGGTGTTAATATCCATGACAGCTGATAAAATCGTTTCTACAATCTTAATCGTTTTAATTATCCTTGGGGTTTCTGCAGTTATTTATATAGTGTTTAACCCTCAACCAAAGGAAGGATTCACAGAACTCTACATCCTCGGTGAAAATGGGAAGGCAGGAAATTATCCAATTAACATGAGTGCCGGTGAAACTGGTAAGGTGACTGTTGGTATTGTGAACCATGAATACAACAAAACATCCTACAAACTACTTGTAAAATCTGGAAACAAGACACTCTACCAAAAATCCAACGTAACACTTCAACCTAATGGAGAAATAGAGATTCCTGTTGAGTTCAGCCTGACAAAAACCGGGAACAGCACAGTTGAATTCCTGCTCTACAAAGTTCCAGATGAAATTAAGGTTTACAGATCAGTTTATTTAACTGTGAACATCTCCTGATCCAATATTTTATTGATCTGGATTTTTATTGATCTGGATTTACTTTCTAGGTAGGTTTTATTTTGAATTTTTTTATTAAAAATATTGAAAATTTAAATCGAAAAAAACCTGTAAATTCCCTAAAATTTTTTTTGGTATAAAAATTGTTTTAAAATTATTTTCGTTGCACAAGGATTATTAGTTATAAAATTAAAAGTCATTCAAGAGATTAAACTTAAAAAACCAAAGAAAACATATTTTTAAATATCCTTTATTTATTGAATAGATTATTGTGGATACTTTTAGGGATACAATTAAATATTAAGTTATTTTAAGTTATAAAAATTGAGAATTATAAGATTTGAGACTTAATAATTCTTACTTAATGAGACTTAATAATTCTTACTTAATGAGACTTAATAATTCTTACTTAATAATTCTAATTTGAAGGACAACTTGGAAGATATTAAAAAAATTAATCATAAAATGGAATCATTGAAATAAACTTCAATAACGTGGAGAAAATTATAATGAAGGACAAAAAGGTAGTTGTAACCGGCGGTCTTGGTTTTATTGGATCACACATAACAGAATCTTTGATTGAGGAAAATGAAGTCACAATAATAGATGACATGTCAACAGGGAAACTTGAAAACCTAGAACACCTCCCACAGGAAAATATTGATATAATAAAGGGAAACATAACTGAACTGAATCTCAAGGCAATATTTGATGATAAAGACTATGTTTTTCATGAAGCTGCAATGGCAAGTGTGCCTGAGAGTGTTGAACTCCCTGAAGAATACAACGATATTAACATCGGTGGGACTCTGAAGGTTCTTTTAGCTGCCAGGGATACTGATGTTGAAAAGGTGGTTATGGCCTCTTCATCAGCTGTTTACGGTGAAACAAAGAAACTTCCAATAGCTGAATCTGATGCAATCAGTCCAATGTCACCCTATGCAGTTACCAAGGCAACAGGAGAGCTTTACTGTAACTCCTTCAGGGAAGTTTACGGCCTCGAGACTGCAGCACTTCGCTACTTCAATGTTTTCGGGCCAAGACAGGACATCAATTCCCAGTACGCAGCTGCAATACCCAACTTCATCCATGCAATACTCCACAATGAAAGACCAGTTATATACGGTGATGGGGAACAGACCCGGGACTTCATCTATGTAAAACATGTTGTGGATGCCAACATCCATATATGCGAATCCAGTGCAGCCGGAATCTTTAACATAGCCCTAGGGAGGAGCACCAGCATAAACCAGCTCGTTGAGATCATAAATGAAGTTCTTGGAAAGGATGTTGAACCTATACATGAAGATCCAAGGCAAGGAGATATTAAACATTCCTTTGCAGATGTTTCCAAGGCCCGATCCATTGGTTTCAATCCAGAAGATGATTTTAAAGGGGAACTTGCAGAAACTGTGAAGTGGTTTACAGGTTGAATTTCAGGAACATTGAATGATCCTAATTTTATAATTTTTCTTAAAAATTTATTGTAGACAAATTTATTTGCAAGAGAAGAATTGAAACGATTTTTTTTTAAAGTAACAATAGATCCAAAGGGTGTATAAAATACAAAGGGTGTAAAAGTAATGACCACAGTTCAGAGAATAGCTAAAAACACCGGTGTGATGTTCATATCCCAAATCATGACCTATTTAATTGGCTTTTTCATTACCATGTACACTGCAAGGTATCTGGGAGCTGAAGGTTTTGGTATACTTTCCCTTGCACTGTCTATAACCGCAGTATTCGGAATTACTGCAGATCTCGGATTAACCACCCTGATGATAAGGGAAGTTGCCAGGAATAAATCACTTGTCAACACCTACATCTCCAACACCTTTCTTATGAAGATAGGTTTATCTGCGTTAACATTAGGTATTATGTTCCTGTTGGTGAATGTGATTGGTTACAGCGGCACAGTCAGCACCGTCATATACCTCATCACATTTTCAGTGATTGTAACGGCATTCACAGGAGTTTTAAGTGCTGTATTCCAGGCACATGAAAAAATGGAGTACATCTCAGTAAGTACAATACTGAACAGTATCTCAATGCTGGTAGGTACTGGAGTTGGTATATACTACCACATGGACGTTGTGTATTTTGCAGCACTTTACCTAATTTCATGTGGACTCGTTTTTATCTACATCCTCCTCATGTACCTGTGGAAATTCTCATTGCCCAATATCCACATCGACAGGACTTTCTGGAAGCCAACAATAAAGGAGGCATGGCCATTTGGAATAACCAGCCTCAGTGGAACGTTGTATACCTACATAGATTCAATAATGCTTTCCATAATTCAGGGTAACACAGTTGTTGGATGGTACAGTGCAGCCTACAGACTCATGCTAATAACTCTCTTCATTCCAAACACCGTGAACACTGCTATTTTCCCGGTTATGTCCAGGTTTTATACATCTTCAAGGGATTCTCTCAACCTCATGTATGAGAGGTACTTCAAATACATGATGATAATCGGTATTCCAATGGGCTTTGGAACCACGTTACTTGCAGATAAAATAATCCTGCTGGTATTTGGGCCAGGCTACACCCAATCTGTACTTGCTCTGCAGATACTCATATGGACCATGGTCTTCACATTTGCAGGAGCATCATTTGTACAACTTTTACAGTCCATAAATAAACAGATCGTAATAACCAAGATATCTGCAATATGTGTTATAATCAACATTCTGTTGAACCTGATCTTGATACCCAGGTACAGTTTCATTGGGGCAAGTTTTGCAACACTACTAACTGAAGTGGTACTTGTGGGTTACATCATTTCAACCAGCTACAAGTTAGGTTATGGGCTTCCTAAAAAAACAGTTTTCACAGATTTTCTCAAGGCCCTGGCTGCAACCATGATCATGAGCCTGTTTGTGATTTTCTTTAAAAATTTGAATCTGTTCCTCCTAACCATCACGGCCATAATAGTTTATTTCATCTCCCTTTACATATTGAGGGGAGTTGATGATGTGGATATGGCTTTAATAAAGGAATTAAGATAAAATTTAATGTTAGTAAAGGCCTCAACCAAAAAAAAATTAGCTTCAAAATACAGATTTTATCCCCCAAGGTGAATTTAACATGATTTCAATTGTATGTGTCTACAACAAAATGGATATTCTAGATGAATTTCTTATTAAAAGCTTAAAAAATCAGTCCGTTGAATATGAACTCATATTAATAGACAACACAAAGGGCAGGTTCAGTTCTGCTGCTGAAGCCCTTAATGACGGAGGTAGTAAAGCTAAAGGAGATTACATAATGTTCGTACATCAGGATGTGGACCTGAAATCAGATACATGGCTTGAAGATGCAGAAAAGATCATGAATTCCCTTGATAATCTGGGAATTGCAGGTGTTGCTGGTAGGATCAAAAATAGAAAGGGAACCATAACGAATATGGAAGATGGAACACCTCCAACAAGAATATCAGAGAGCACTGTTAAAGTACCTGTAAAGGTTCAAACATTAGATGAATGTCTTTTTATAATCCCTAAAAATCTATTTGATTCATCTAATTTTGATGAAAAAACTTGTGATGACTGGCATTTATACGCTGTGGATTATTCATTAAATGCAAAAAGAAGTGGGTTTGATGTTTATGTGATTCCAAGTTTTATATATCATAGGTCTCCAGGTTACTCCTATTCAGAAGGTTTTGATAGTACATTGAGCAAAATATTAAAGAAATATGAAAAGGATTATAAAATAATTTCCACATCAATGGGTGACTGGGTTACATTTTACCCCTTAAAACTTCAAAAACTGCCTTTATTAAATAGAATAACTAGGTATCTTTTAAAAAAACTCCAATGAATCTAAAAAAAAGTTTGGATCAGGACTTTTTCACATTCATAACCTCTATTTAACGCATGTAAAGAGAAAGATTCTTATAAATTTTTTATAAGTTTTTTAACTTCAATGGCCCATACATCCCAGTTTAAGCTTTCATCAAAGGTTTTTCTACTGCTTTCAATAAGTTTTGAGTAAATTTCATCGTCAGAATATACTTCCAGAATTATCTGGGCAAAATCTTTTCCCCCAGCATCCAGGGGCAACATGTAACCATTTTTTCCATTACAAATCACTGAGGAGATTCCCCCAGTATCCGTTGTTATAACTGGAAGGCCAAATGCATTTGCTTCACAAAAAACCACAGGAGTGCAGTCCCCCCTAGTTGGTAAAATCAGAAAATCATTCTCTAGAAAAAGTTGGTTCAGTTCTCTGCCTTGTTTTTCATCATTTTTATCCAAAAAGGGTATCACCATCAATGATTCGTGTTTAAACTCTTCTGGAGGAACACATCCACAGACAGTAAGTTCTGATTCAACACCCAATTTTTCAAGTTCTAAAAGAGCATCAAATGCTATACTTCCACCTTTTCGCTCCCAATCAACTCCTAAAAATAGTAATCTGCATTTATCCGATCTTTTCTTTTTAAAAACTTCTTCCTGAAGGGGTACATATTCAATATTTGCTCCAAAGGGCAGTACATGAACTTTAGATTCATCAGCACCATAATCTTTTATAGCAGATTCAGCAGCCCATCTTGAGGAATAAATCAGCAAAACAGATTTTTTTATTGCTTTTTTTTCTATTTTATTCCCTTCCCTAAGGGATACATCCCTGACATTAGATAGATCTCCATAATAATTTTGTAAAAGATGGAATGTTGTGTCTGAAATGTAGATCACAGGAATTTCAGTTTCTAAATAAGCTATTTCCGCAGATGCAGCTGGAGCAAAGATCAGATCAATATCCTGCTTTGAAATTCTTTTTTTTATGATCTGAGCATAACGCTTTGAAAGCAGAGTGCTGTGACCCCCTTCATATCCTTTTTTAGTAATTAGTAAGGATAACCTGTTTAAAAGTCCTGTGATCTTATTCACATTGGTGTTTATTGGACCAATGTACTGAACATCACCACAGTGCTTCTCCAGTGCTCGAGCAATGCTATAATTAGTTCCAGACCATGAAGATTTATTCTTTGGATCTTCTGCTGTTAAAAATGCTATTTTAAGATTTTTTTCCGTGAATTCCATGATTCCATCCTTTGAATTTAGAGCATGATCTTAGTTGCTGAATATTATTCTTAAAAATCCTTTGATACTCAAAATAAATATATGTTTAAGTCCAGATCAAATATTATCCAGATTAAATTTATTAAACCACATTGAAATAATAAAAAATTTAGTGAGTGCCCCATGGAACCCAAAGTTACAATAATAATACTCAACTGGAACGGCTGGAAAGACACCATAGAATGCCTGGAATCAGTTCAAAGGATAAATTACCAGAATTACCACGTTTTAGTTGTTGATAATGCTTCAGAAGATGACTCCATAGAAAAGATTAGGGAATACTCAAGGGGAGAAATAGATGTTAAATCAAACTTTTTTAAGTACGGTGCTGAAAACAAACCAGTGACCATATTTGAATTATTTAAAGAAGATGTGACGTCCCAAAAACCAATTCCAGATGAAATAGTTGAATTACCTCCAAACAGAGTAATCACCCTTATCAAAAACGATTTAAATCAGGGTTTTGCAGATGGTAACAACATTGGAATTGAATATGCATTGAAGAGTCTTGATTCAGATTATGTTCTCCTTCTAAACAATGACACTGTTGTTGATCCAAATTTTCTGGAGGAACTTGTTGATTTTGGGGAGAAAAATGAAAATGCTGGTTTTATAGGTCCAAAAACCTACTACTACTCCAATGATAATATGATACAGATGGCAGGTGGGGGTAGAATAAACTTAAAAACAGGGGAACCCTACGGAATTGACCTGGAAGAAGTGGATAATGGCCAGCACAATGAAAACAGGGAATTGGATTACATAAGTGGTTCCTGCATACTCTGCAAAAGAGCAGTGCTTGAAGAGGTGGGTTTGATGGATCCAAAACACTTCATGTACTGGGAAGAAACTGACTGGTGTTTCAGGGGCCGTAAGGCAGGATATAAATCTTTTTATGTTTTCAAATCACAGATATGGCATAAAGTAGGTAAATCGAGCCAAACTGAGCTTAAAATTTACTATCATAACCGTAACAGATTGTATTTCATGAGAAAGAATGCAGATAAAAGGAACATGTTCATATTTTTGTTGTACTTCTTTTTATTCTATTTCTGGTTTATGTCCGGAGTTTACCTCATATACAGACATGACAGAAACAAATTCATGTCATTTCTAAGGGGAACAAGAGAAGGTTTTAAGGTGAAACCAGATATTGAAATGATGAAGAATTTAAGGTGAAACCAGATATTGAACTGTGAAGATCTTTGCAGCTAGGAACTATAAATAATTAGGAAGGATAATAAAAAAATAATATATAAAGAATGATCAGTGATTAGTTTGATGGAGTCAATATAATATGAAAATTAACTTTACATTATGGTCCACAATGATGAATGGAGGTGTAAGGGCCACTTTTGAGATAATTAACGGCCTTTCAAGGAGGGGGCATGATGTGCAGGTTACAGCTCTGGATGGTGATCATTCCTGGTTTCCACTGGATGCAGAAGTTAACTACATAGAACCACCACGTCCTTTAAAAATATTAAACCCCCTTATCAGGAAAAGATATAGAAGGCCGTTGAGTTATGCAATGATGGATGATGTAACAGGAAAAATTGGTCTTAACTTTGACCTTGTAAAGAAATTATCAGCTGCCACACCCCAATGTGATGTAAACGTTGCAACTTGGTACCCCACATCATTTGCAGTTTATAAAAGTGGTAAGGGTGTTCCATTTTACTTCTTCCAGGATTTTGAAGAACTTGCTAAAATGGATGGTCCAGATGGCTACAAACTATTCAGGGAAAGCTTGAAACTACCCCTCCATATAATCACAATATCTGGCTGGCTTAAAGAATGGATAAAGCAGGAATATAACAAAGATGCCTACGTTTGTGGTGATGGTATAAACCACCATGTTTTCTATCCACGTAAAACCAGTTTAAATCTTAAAACCCCAAATGTAATGGGATTATTTGCTGAATTAGAGTACAAAGGTAACGTGGATCTGATAAAGGCCATGAACATCCTGTCAGAAAAGATTGAAAACATCCATTTAGTAGCTGTCAGTGCTAAAAAACGTACCTTTGAGGGATTAATTGAAAGGGAAAAACCTGAATTTGAGTACACCTTCTTTGAAAGACCTGATGATGATGAACTTGCAGAGCTCTACAGTTCTGCAGATGTTTTTGCATTCCCATCACATGTTGAAGGATTTGGATTACCTCCCCTTGAGGCCATGGCCTGCGGATGCCCAGTTGTAACAACAGACTGCCTTGGTGTGAGAGATTATGTGCTGCAAAACGAAAACGCCCTTATGGTACCTCCTAAAAATCCTTTAAAACTTGCAGAAAGTATTGAAAAAGTTTTAGATAGTACCGAACTCCAGGAAACTTTAAGTGAAAATGGTGTTAAAACAGCCAAAGAATTCACATGGGACGCTGCAGCAGCCAAATTTGAAGATTCATTGAAACATGTTCTGGATGAATTGTAAGAATTGAATCTGCAGTGGATATTTTAATCCTATGAATAATAATACAAGATTTAAATTAAAAAAAGTTTTACAGGGATAAATTTGACAGAAACCTACATAATAACTCCTGATTACAATGGAACCAAATTTCTTGAGGGTTACTTCCATTCCCTCTTCAATCAGACGTATCATGATTTCAAGGTAGTTTTTGTTGACAACTCTCCAAATGATGATTCAATCAGGTTCATAAAAGAGAATTACTCCCTTGAAATTAAAAATAAACAAATAATAATGGTAAAAAATCCTGAAAACTATGGATTTGCCAGGGCAAATAACATAGGTATTCAAAAAGCCCTTGAAGATAAATCCTGCAGGTACCTGATCTGTCTAAACAACGATACCACTTCTGAAAGGGATTTTTTAATGGAACTGGTGAACTGTGCTGAAAGACATCCCGATGCTGGAAGTATCCAATCAAAAATGATCTGGGGTTTGAATCAGGATATGCTTGATTCTGTTGGAATAGAGTATGCAAAAAATGGTCTGAGTTTTAACAGGGGAGAATACCAACCATCAAATTCTTACAATGAAGAGGAAGAGATCTTTGGATCTTGTGCAGGTGCAAGTTTGTACAGAAGAAAGGCCCTTGAGGAAATTGGGGATGATGGAGAATACTTCGATGCAGACTTCTTTGCATACTACGAAGACTTTGACCTTGCATTGAGATTGAGGTGGGCGGGCTGGTCTGCATGGTACTGTCCCCATGCCCTTGTTTATCATTACAAAGGCGGTACAAAGGATGCTAAGAGTGATTTCACTGTTTACCACAACTGGAGGAATTACACATGGACCTTGTTCAAAGAACTGCCCACAAGTTACATTATAAGAAACCTTCACAGGGTGTTGGTGGCAGAACTGGCACAGATAGGTATCAATCTTGTCCGTAGAAAACCCATAATTTTCAGGGCAAAGTGGGATGCCTACAGGAATATTGGAAAGTTTCTTAAAAAGAAGAAAAATATTAAAAGAGTTGTTCCGCTACAGGAACTGGAGAAATGGTTTATAGACCGCTGGAAATAAAAAAAATAGGTAAAAAATTGGCTTATTTAATATATGAATCTTGTTAAAGCGATATAGTTAACTGGTACTATTCAAACCACTCTTTCCCAGAAATATTTCAGATCCACCACTGTCGTACAATTTGTTTTTACCTTTAACAAATTCTGGGAAGTTTCTTATTTTAATAGGTGTATCTGGGTTTTTGTATATCTTAAGCTTTTTAACGTTGGCATAGCCAAGGTAAAGGTACATGTATTCTGTTTTATTTGTATTGTACATTCCCCTGTAACCTAAGAGCATTCTTGAATAGCTTATTCCATCTGCCTGGATTCCAATATCTTCCAGACCGAAGGTTTTAAGCCAGGAAGCTGCTGCAATCTCATTATCATGAACAAAATATTCATCCCTCAAGGGCCCATTTTTCTCGTAGTAAGGGGAGTAGGATGTTCCATAGAGATGGTACTGTAAATAGGTTCCTGTTGAGAACAGTGCTATTATTAAAAGAACAGCTATAACAATTCCTGCACCTGGTTTTTTAATAGTTTTTCCAATTGATCTGGTTCCAACAACGAATATTGGTGCTAAAAATATTAGAAGTTGCAGAAACAACCTTTGAGGTCCGTATGCCATTGAAATGTAGGGAAGAACTACAAATGTAACCAACAAACACACGGATAAAATTGCTCCAAAGAAGTATTCCTTTTCCATGACCCCTTCTTTTCCCCTTAAAAATTTGCGAAAAATGGATATGATTCCAATGCCCATGACAAGGAAGATCAGATCGTTGACTAGGACACTTATCATGTTTGGGACTGAACTCGTTCCTATTCCAAATATGGTTAAAACCGCACTGTCACGTGTGGGTATGGAAGATAAACCATGTGATCCTGGAGAGGCTGTTGCAGCCACTATTGTACTGCTCATTACATCATTACCAGCCTGTACCTGTACATCAGCCACCAAAAAGTACCATAAAGCCAAAAATATCAGTAAAACTATTATGATATCAAAATTTTTGAAATCAAGTTTATCTAAAAGATTTTTACCTGATGATTCAACCCTAGATCCTGTTTTCCTCATTAATTTAAACAGGCTTTTAAGGAAGGGTAAGATTAAAACTGGCAGTATCAATGCCATTGAGAAGTAGGAAGTGGAGTAATGTGAAACAACCACAGATATCATTAAAATGATAAAAAGCAGCTTTTTAATGTTTTTATTAATTTCAGAGTCAAACATTACCATCACTGCCAGGAAAAAGAATAGAAAGGCTATTTCCTGCCTTACCAACCCCAGGACGTATATAAAGTAGGTCTGGAATACCAGAAGGAAGGATGCTATAAATGCACCTCTCTTTCCAACGTACTTCTGGGACACAGTATAAAGAACCAGGGGAATGAATGATCCTATTATTCCAAAGAGTAATTTGAAGATGTACTCACTGTTCAACGCTGTGAAAACTTTGTAAATAACAGGGAGTATTGTAACACTCAAGCATACATTGTAAGGATTGTAATAGTCCATTAGGTTCCAGTGAAAGTTTTTAAGAACCAACTGGAAACAGTAAAATTCTGATTGAACATCTCTACCTATCACATGGTAGGATGTAAGGCCATGCATGAGGATCATGGTCATTCCAATCATCCAAACTGCGAATGGGTAGGTGGCACTGTGAACCCTGTCTTTGAGGTAGACAACTGAAACTAGGTACACTGGTATTAAAAATAGCATTACCATGAGGATTATGTTGTTCTGGTTGGTGTTCATGAGGTAAGTTCCAAGAACCACCATTAAAGGGAAGATAATTGGAAAGATCAGAGGGGCCAGTAGTTTGCCCTGCATTTCCATCTTGAAACTGGGTAATTTAAATGATCCCATGTTCTCTTTGTTTCTCCAGTATGCAAAGAAAACCAGAACCAGTGTTAAACAGTTGAAGGTAACCATAACAGGTACAAAAGATAGGGGTTTTATTAGGAATGGATAAAGACTGTTTAAAAACAGTCCTGTAAACATCAGAAAAGTTATACTTAATCCAACAGATAAAACAACTTTTTTTATAAGTTCTATTTTATTGAGTCTCAGTACGTTTAAAATTAAAAGTCCTGGAATAACTGTGAAGAACAAAAATGAGGTTATCTCCCTTAAAACTGGTACATTTAACAGTACAAGGATATCTGTAAGGAACAACATTGAAATTATGATTAGCAGATAGTTCCTGGCTTTGCTGTTTATTTTACTGAACATTTCCCCTATTTCTCCTAAAAACCTTACTTCCCTTAGTTTTCAGCATTATACCTCTTTAAATGTGATTATAGTATTTAGTTTACCTGGATTTATTTTTGAAAACCAAGACCGTATGCTAAACTAAAATGAGGAAGGATTCCTTAATACAGTATCACAATACTTCATTATAAACCTTTTCCATCATCTCTGCAACACCCTTCCAGGTGTATTTTTTTGAAACAAGTTTCCTACCATGTTCACCCATCTTCTTCTGAATAGCTCCATCTTTCAGTATTTGTATTATGGCATCTGCAAGGGCCGGAAAATCCTTGGGTTCAACTATTATCCCTGAATTGGAAGATTTAACATCATCTGCAACACCCACAATCTCTGTGCTTATAACGGGTGTTTTACATGCCATGGCTTCAAGGGCAACTATTCCAAAGCCTTCCTGGAGAGAAGAGATCGATGGAAGTACAAAAACGTTGCAGGTACTGTAAAATTCAACTATTCTTTCATCGGGAATGAATCCACAGAATTCAATGTTATCTCCAAGGCCCATTGAATCTGCCTGGGCTTTGTAATGATCCAGGAGAACACCTTTACCCCCAACTAAAAGTTTAACATCAGGAATTTCCTTCTTAACCAGCATAAGAGCTTTCAATAAGTAGTCAAGTCCCTTGTACTTGTGAAATTCATCCAGAAGACTTAAAAAGAATATTGTGTTCTCAGCCCTGTGTTCTGATAATGGTTTGAACCTTTCGATATCAACACCGTTGGGTATGACCTCAATTTTATCCCTGTAATCTTTGAGATGAGATGATGAGTTCATGTAGTTGGGCTGGGTTATTATAATTTTATCTGCCTGTTTTAGAATTGATTTGAGGCATGTTGAATTGTAGAAATTTGCTATGCTTCCTGCAAATCCCTCTCCAATTATATCGTTGTGGTAGGTTACGATCAATGGTTTTCCACGGATTTTGGATATGATTGAACTCCAGTCTGCACTCCAGGGGGTTGGGATGTGGGTGTGGATAAGATCAAAATCTTCCCGGAGCAATGTGAAGGGAAGTCCTGGAGTAACGTTGGTGTTTGCAATTTTACCAGTGTATGAAAGTCTTTTAACACTAATATCATTAACACTTTCATTATGTTCTGAATCAGGCTCATTTGCACATACAACAGTTACTTCGTGTCCAAGTTTCACAAGTTCCTTTGAAAGGTAGTGCACGTAATTTTCAACACCACCTATGAAGGGATAAAATCTGACTGGAGTTTGGATTATCTTCATTCAATCACTTACAATTTTTAATGATCCTAACAAGGGATTTTAATCAATCCTAATATAAATAAAACTATTCTTCTCTTTAAACTCTAATTTATCCCTAATTTTCGGTGCACGATGATCTGTACACATCTTCAAGGGACTTGACTATTCCATCCCAATCGTAACGCTTTGCAGAGGCTATGCATGCATCCTTCATGGTATCATGCCTAGTTATTCCTTTAATTATCTTTTCGGCCATGTCCTCAGGACCTGTTGATATGAAGCCATTCGAATCTTCAGTTATGAGGTCGCATGCAGCATTCATGTCATGTTTAAAAACAACAACAGGAAGTCCGCAGGCATTTGCTTCTATAACAACCATTCCAAATCCCTCTCGTTTTGAGGGGAGAACAAAAACTTTTGATGACTTCATAAGGGATATCAGGGTTTTCTGATTCTCCAGAAATCCCATAAATTCTATGTTCTGGTTTAAATTCTTCTTTGAAACAGTTTTTTCCAGTTTTTCCCCCTCTGGACCTTCACCAACGATCAAACACTTGATTTCAGGCCTTCTGGATCTTATGATTTCAATGGATTCCATTAGCAATCCAAGGTTTTTCTCTTTTATGAGTCTTCCTGCAAATATAACATCAGAACTACGTGCAGAATGCTTAGTTTCAGAATCACCTGTATCTTCTACTTTTATTGCTTCAATTTCTTTGAAGTCTATGCCGTTTGGTATTACAGTTGAGTTAACACCACTTAAATCTTCCAGATCCCTCATTGTCTTTTTGGAAACTGTTATGACATGATCTGTGAGTTTGAAGGTTAACTTTTCAACTACTTTACCGAATATTCCCATTTTTCCCAGGTATTCATACCAGTAATCACCCCAAACCTCGTGGAAGGTTATGAAAAGTGTGGATTTTCCAAGAAGTGAATGTAGCTTTGCTGTGAAACATGAAAAGAATGGAAATCCCTGACAGTCCACCACATCAAAATGTTCATTCATAAGGGGTCTTGTTAGTTTCAGAGCAAAATATATGGCTTCTTTTATGGATCTCCTCCCAGAAGTGTAGAGTTCAACAGGTTTACAGACACTGTGAAGATGTATTCCATTTAATTCCATATTTTCAGGCATTTGAGAAGTTTCATCCATCCAGAAGCCCATGGTGTACCAGTGTACCTCATGCCCATTCTCTACAAGCCTTTTAGCCAGTTCGTAAACCCTTCTTTCAGCGCCGCCCTTAACCCATGGATAAACAGAGTCATATATAAAAGCTATTTTCATTTTACTGCCTCTAAAACAATTAAAAATGGAATAAAAAAAAGTAGAGTTGGTTTATTGATGATTTCCATAGCTGTTTTCATTTGAATTTATTGATGATTTCCACAGCTGTTTTCATTGGAAATTCTGATGTTACTCACTTGAGAACTTCCTTTTCAGCATGTACTTGGAGTGTCTCCAACCGTCTTTAAAGGAGTTTAATTTAGCCTGTCCCCCTCCTCTTTTTCTGTAGATTATTGGGACTTCTTTAATTTTAAGGTTTTTAACTGATGCTTCAATAACCATTTCAATTGCAAATTCCATTCCTGGAGATTTCAGATCCATTTTTTTGAGTGCATTCCTTGTGAATGCCCTCATTCCACAGTGTGTATCTGAAAAATCTGCTTTGAAGAGTTGGTTCAACATCTTGGTTAGCATTGGATTTCCAATGTATTTGTGAAGTGCGGGCATTGCTCCATCCTGTATTTCTCCATTGAATCTAGAGCCTATAACAAAATCAACCCCTTCATCCAGTATGTATCTGACAAATTCTGGTGTTCTCTCAAGGGGGTAGGTTCCATCTGCATCACCCATTACAATTATGTCACCTTCTGCTTCCTTAAAACCACGCAGGTAAGCATTTCCATAACCTCTGTTGGACTCATAAACAACTCTGGCCCCTGCTTCCTCTGCTTCCTTTGCAGTGTTGTCTGTGGATGCATTGTTAACAACGATTATCTCTGTATCAAATCCCATATCATTTAATTGAGTTAAAGGGACTGATTTAACTGTTTGCCCGACAATTCCTTCTTCGTTTAGGGCTGGAATTACAATAGAAATCTTCATAAAATCACTTTCATTTTTTTTTATATGCCATGGAATGGCATTGAATTTTTTTTTAAAATATTTGGGTTAAATTAATGTTTAAACTATGGATTCATTTTCATTGATTGAACTCGTTGATCTTGGTAACTCGTTTCCTGAGTTTAGTTCAATCTGCTTTAAAAGGGTTTTTCATTAAATCATATGTATTGAGTTTCCTTAATAAAGTTTTATTTTAGATGTGATTAATTGGAACATCATCTCTCCCATTTTCTATAAATTCTTTGAAGGTTTTATCTGAAACCCCATCTCGAGAATAAGATATATGAAACAACCATTAAAATGATTGCAAGGATAATTGTAACAGTTACCATACCTTTATCTGTTCCGAATATTATGGGTATGGGTCCAACCATAACCACCCCTCCAGCTTTAACTTCTCCTGTTTCACCGGATTTTGAAGTAGTTTGTAGAGCTGTTCCAATGAATATTAAAATCATTCCAATTAAAACAATTACGATACCTGTTAAAATAAGTGTATTGAAGTTTAACATGGTTTTTCCTGGATGATGTTTTTTTTAGAAGGTATTAGGATAGATATTGGTTTTTTTTACCTTAAAAAGTTTTCAACCGGTACTCCCTTTCACCATGCAAGAGTCTGTACTCTAAAAGATCCATGCCACACATCCCATCCAACAGTTCCCTGAATTCACCTGCACAAACATTGAAATCCATTTCAGAACAAATTTTTATGCAACAGGGACATTTCATATTAGTTTCAATTGATTCTGCTGTTGACCATCCCTCTGTGCTTAAAATGTTGTAAATGGAGATGTAAAAGTTTATAATAGCAGTTAGTTCATGTTCCAGTTCTAAATCCTGGAGATGCCCCTTCAATTCCTTTACCACTGCTCCAAGATTTTCCAGTTCATTTTCTGGAAGGGCTATCATGACCCTAACTTCTTCCCTTAAAAAATAGGTTCCCCTACTTATCTGAAGGCGCTCTTCCCTGAATACAATGCCCCCTATGTCCTCAACAAATTCAACCAGTTCATTGAATTTGTAAGCACCACCACTGAAAAGTAGGATTTTGTACATAATTATTCCCTGTACACGAATCAAAGTTTTTTGAACAGTTCACCAGGTCTTAAAATACTGATTCCTGTGTTTTCACCAACCACCTCTAACTGAACAACCCATTCTGGATTTTGTTCATTTAACTTTAAATTCAATTTTTCAAGGAGTTCCTCTCTAACAGAACTCACCAGATCTTCGCTGGATTCAAAGTAACTTCTGCCCCTTAGATCGCACCTTACAACGAAGGATTCATTTTTTTCTATTTTTTCACCTGCAATTATTAGGACCTTCTCAAGTATGGCATCCTTCCTTGTTCTTACAACTTCTTCTATAGGTACAACCTTGGATATCACCGTGGTCTGGGCATCCTTAAGTTTCATTGCAGCTTCCAGAGGATCCATGTTCAGCTGGACCAGAACAACATTTATGAACTCAGTTCCCTCAATACTAACGATTGATTCATTGTTTTGAAGTGCCATTTCTATCTCTTCAATTCCAAGAAGTTCTTCACCTGCAGATTCGTTTTTGTGGCCCTGAAACGTTACAAGCAGGTTAAATCTTTCTGTGGGTTTAATGGTTTCACCTCCATAGAGAAACGTTCATAAGTAGGGAGTGGGGTTAACAGATTTTCTTTTCATTCCAGTTTCCTGAATTAACCCCTTAACTTCCCTAAATCATTGTATATTATTATGGAGAAACTTGTATAAATTTTAAACCCCTTGTCCAAACCATTTTTAATCTGTTTAAATATTTTTCAGTAGATTCTTTGGGTTGAAAATAATTATTCCTGTATTTTCACCAACCACTTCAAGCTGAACAACCCAGTCCGGATTTTCCTCATCACATCTTAAATTTAACTTATTTTTTATCTCCTTTGAAACTGCAGCGTTCAATTCTTCACTGGATTTTATATTTGTGCTCATTAAATTAGATATTACTCTGAAAGAATTTCCCTTACCAATTTTATCATCTGCAAGTTCCACAACCTTCTGTAGGATGCATTCAATTCTTGTCCTTACAACATCATCTATATGAACAGCGTAAGAGACTGTTTCACCATGATTTTCCCTTAATTTAAGGGCAAGATATTCAGAATCAAGGTTTGATTCCACTAAGAGAACCTTCAGAACCTCACATTCCTTTATATAAAACTCAGGTCTTTTTTTCTTCATTGCAGTCTCCATCTCCCTAATTTTCAGGAGTATATTTTCCAAGTCCTCAGGATCATGGTAGTGTAACATAACCAGCATATCGAAATTTTCGTTCGTGCACATTCAAATCACCCCCATCTTCGTACTAATATAATAGTAATTAATACTATATTAATATTATGAATTGTGTTTCTAGTATTATTGGATGTGGAGGTTCAATGAGTGTGGATCTTCTACTTTCAACACTGCTGATTCTATTGACGATAACTAGCATGGCTGCACTCGTAGAAGATAGAATGGGAGGTGTTGATGATGCAAAAGAACTTGGAAATGCAAGGATGATGGTTGAAAATGTTGCTGAAACTGTTGACAGTGTTTATAATGGTGGAAACGGCCACTCCACAGTTATAAGTCTTCCCCCCTCAATCAACGGTAAAACTTATAGTATTACCCTACGATCTTCAGCTGCCTTCATAGATGTGGGTGGGCTCCGTGGGAAGGCATGTATGGTTCCAAAGGCCATTTCAGGAAATGAATTCGAAATGCACCCACAAAGAACCTACAACATTTCAAACGTCCAGAAAAGTGAGAATTACAGTGAAATAGTCATAAGAGAGGTTTAGAAGGGGAGGTTTATGGAACTGAAGTTTTCATGTGGGAAACTGGATTCAAAGGGTCAACTTCCAATTGAATACATCATGACCATGGGTGTGATATTCCTTGTCTCACTGCTTTTTTTATCACAAGCAGGATGCCAAAGTGAACTCAACACAGCCCTGGCCTCTGCAAGAAGCGGTGCCATTGAAGGGGCAAATATGAATTCATTTGCACTCTACCCCGAAGAAACATTTCAAAACTACACATCAACCCATAACACATTAACAAAACCCGCAACTGTGAGGATAATCAGTATAGAATACAAAAATCAGGGTTTAAGTCCCACCTACAGGAAGGAGAAGATCCAGATCAAGGTCCATGCTTCAGCACCCTCAGTCAAAAACCCTGCTGACAGGAACTGTTTGGGAGACAGGATAAACTACCATGTGCGGATGAGCATCTCCCAGAGCTTCAAAACCGAGAATTTAACCAACAAAGTTTTCAATCCTGCATTCTCTCCAAGGTACGTTTTCACAACGTGTGATGTGGCTTGGGTGTGATTGAAGTGGCAGTGTTTTTGAGGGAAAGAGAAGAAGTATAAAAAAAGTATTTCAGGGAGATACCTGGTTCAGGGAGATACCTGCTTTAAAATGTAATAAACAGTTCTCAGGGGGATTTGGAGTTTTTGAGATATTTCCTTAACTGGAGCACCCTCTTCATGGAGCTTTTTAATTTCACCACGAACCTCGGGAGAATATTTGGATCTTCTTCCCCTTCTGAATTTAGAAGATTTAAGATAATAAACAGTTTTAACTGGAATATTAAGTTCTTCTGCAACTTCATCAGGACTTTTACCATCATCAAGTAGTTTTTGTATTAATTCAGGTTCCTTTTTATATTTTTTTGGCCTGCCCATTGTTTCAACGGGTTCAACTTCAATTCCAAGTTCTGAAAAGGCGTCGAGGTATTTCTTTGATGTTCGAAGGCATATGCTTCTGGGACATTTTATCCTTTCCAGATCTGGATGTTTATCCAGTAATTCCATTATCTTCCTTGAGGAAAGCAGCTGGGAAACATGAACTTCTTTAGCCAATAATAACACCTGAAACTATTTTTTTACCATTTCAAGGAATTTTTTAGCCTTCGTGGTTTGGGGTTTTCCAAAGGTTTTAAATTTCTCCACTTCTCCCTTAACATCTGCAGGTTCAACTGAAAAGACACTTGCAGCATCTTCAATTGATAGTTTTCCATGGGTGTGGAGAATTGCAGCTCCAGAAGCTGGAGTGTTCATCTGTACGTGGAGACCCTTCATCTTGTTTTCTATTTCAAACTTCCTTGAAACCACTGATTTGATGTTTGGGATGTAACAGATATTCTCTTTGATGCATCTCCCCAGGATATCAACCGTGAATTTATCGAAATCCTCAAAGGCCTTCATCTGGTTGGTGTCAAGACTTGGTCTGAGGTTCGGAAATGGACCTGAATATTTGCTTCGCCTGTCGTAGGAGGTTAAAAGGTAGTACCTTATGATGTCCCAGAGAATCAGTATCTTGGGCATTTCCACGAAAAGCTTCTGTTCAAGACAGTTATGGGTTTCAATATCTCCTTGAAGCTCCTCATCTAAGGATCCATTTTCAGAGTTCAGATTTTCTTTTTTAAGGATCTGGTGAAGGAACTCGTCCCTGAGATCTTCAACATCCCCCACATCCTCAGCTATTCTATGGGCACGTTTTTCACTCTCATCAAATGCTTCGTAGTATCTGTCCAGCTTTTCACGGTTGGATATTAAACCGTTCAGTACTTCATCAAATATTTTACGGGCGTTGTGTTCTGCAATTTTAACATATGCAATTGAAAGGGCTGTTTGAACGTGCTTATCATTTATGATTGCAGGTTTTTTTCTGTGAATCTGCATGAATTCTATACGGGCATTTGAACCATACTTCTTCCTTATTTCACGTTCGTAGTTCATCTCATCCTTGGCATCTATGTTAACCCTTTTTCTAACCCATTTTCCATCCTCAAAAACCTTCACAACCAGGGATAGGGTTTTAACTATGCCCCTTTTCTCGTGTTTTATGATACGAACTATGTTTCTGAAGGCTTCCCTTCCCATTGGGGAAAGATCAGACATTCTAAGCATGTACTCCCCGGATAATGGCAGATATTTAATGATGTTTAACCTGTAAACCCCATTATCATTGATGTTAAAGTTAAAATCCTTGGACCCGCATTCACATCTTTCCCTCATGAGGGATATTTCATGTCCCTTGAACTTTTTGCTGCAGGAGCTGCAGGTTAAAACTGCGTATTCCTCCAAGTGCCCTATTGCTATTTTATGGGAAGCTATGGATGATTTAACCCTGTCCAGTATGTTTTTTTTAGCAGCTGCCCTCATTCTGAAGTACTGGGTGTGACGGCCTACATCGTACATGTCTTCTGCCTTCATCTCAGTTGAATGAGTTCCACCGTAACGAATAAGGGATCTGTAAGGGGCTTTGTACCCCTTGATCTCCATGGTGTCCCGAAGATCTTGAAGTTCATCCAGATTATCCTGTAGATAATTGTAGGTGTCCCGGAATGTCTCAAAGTCGGAGATTTCCTCGGCGATGATCCTGTTATGTTTTATGTTATCCAGGAATCGTTCAGCCTTTGCTATGAGTACTGATTCGTTCATTTTATTTGTTCACCAATATCAGCGCCTTCAGCAGTTAGGAGACTCATATTGTCATCTGTTGCAAGTATCATGCCCTCAGATTTTATTCCAAATAGTTTTGCAGGTTCCAGGTTCACCACTACAATGACCTTCCTGTTTAAAACTTCTTCAGGGGAGTATTTCTTTGCAACACCTGCAACAACCTGTATCTTTTTAGAACCTATGTCCACAATGAGTTTCAGGAGATTTTTTGAACCCTTGACACTTTCTGCGCCTATAATCTTTCCAACCCTGAGATCCACCTTTGCAAAGTCATCTATTGTAATTATGTCCTTCATTGTTTCCACATCCTCTAAACTTTCGTAAAGCTTATTCTTCTCTTTTTCAATAATTTCATCATCTATCTTCTTGAATATTGGTTTTGCCTTTCCTATTTCCATACCTGCAGGAAGGGATACAGTTGCATCCTTCCATGTGATTTCACCATCTATGCCCAGTACCTTGAATATTTCCCCTGTTTTTTCTGGGATGTAGGGCACGAGTAAAACTGCAAGGGTTTTGGTAAGCTGGTTGCAGAGGTAAAGACAGTTTGCTGCCTCATCTTTACTTGTTTTCACAGCTTTCCATGGTTCTTTGTCGTTGAAGTATTTGTTGGCAAATTTAGCCAGTCTTATTATTTCAATGAGTCCTTCCCTGAACTTGAATTTTTCTATGTGATCAGAGACAGTGGCTGGAAGTTCTTTTATGCGTTTTTCAAATTCTTCATCGTTTTCATCGAACTTTGAGGGTTCTGGTATCTTCCCATCGAAGAACTTGTGGGTGAAGGTGAAGGTCCTGTGGAGGAAGTTTCCAAGTACGTCTGCAAGTTCATCGTTGACCCTTCTCTGGAAGTCGTCCCACGAGAAGTCAGTGTCCCTTGTCAGGGGTGCGTTTGCAATGAGGTAGTACCTCAGAAGATCTGCATCGAAGGTTTTAAGAAAGTCCTCGGCCCATATAACCCAGTTTTTACTGGTTGACATTTTCCTGCCTTCAAGGGATAGGTACTCCCCTGCTATTATTGTTGATGGAAGTTTGCATCCGTAGGCCATTAAGAGGGCTGGCCAGAATATTGAGTGGTGGTAGATTATGTCCTTACCTATGAAGTGAATTGCCCTGTCATTCCAGTAGTCTTCCCATGGTTTGTTTTCACGTTTTGACCACTGGGACGCTGAGGATATGTAACCAAGGAAGGCTTCTCCCCATACGTAGATGATCTTGCCCTCTGCATCATCAAGGGGTACTGGAATTCCCCATTCCATGTCCCTTGTGAGTATCCAGTCTTTTAATCCCTCTTTTAACCACTGGAGTGCGTAGTTTTTAACGTTTGGTGGAAGTTCATGGTTGTTTTCCATCCATTCCTGGAGGTCTTCCTGGAAGTGGCTGAGCTTGAAGAAGTACTGCTTGGACTCCCTTATCTCGGGTTTTGAGTTGCAGATGAGGCATGCTGGTTCAACAAGCTGTATTGGTTCTAAATGTCTTCCGCATGCTTCGCAGTGATCTCCTCTTGCTCCTTCAGCACCGCAGTGTGGGCATGTTCCTTCAACGTACCTGTCAGGTAAGAATCTGTTACATTTTTCACAGTAGGGCTGTTTTATTACCTGTTCATAGATGTATCCCTTTTCGTAGAGTTTTAAGAAGAAGTTCTGTGATATCTCGTAGTGGGTGGGGTCCGTTGTTCTGGTGAAGCTGTCCAGTGATATGTTGCAGGATTCAAGATCATGCTTTATCATGTCATGGTACCTGCCTGCTATTTCCTTAGGCGGTACACCTTCTTGTTCTGCTCGGACTGCTATGGGTGTTCCATGTTCATCGGTTGCACATACCATGAGAACATCCCTGCCTTTCATCCTGTTGTAGCGTGCGTATATATCTGCAGGTATGTAAGTTGATCTTAAATGCCCAAGGTGGCATGGACCGTTTGCATAGGGCAGTGCACACGTTATAAATACCTTGCTCAAATCTATTCCTCCTTACAGTAAAGATTGAAAATTTAATTAGTTTTAAAAGACTTATTCACAATTATAATCCTTTTAAAGTGAAAATTTGAAGTTAAAACCCGTTTCATGCGGGGTTATCATGGATGTATTGTGATACAGACACTAAATAGTTTTGTAGTATTCCATATATAAAATAAACACCATGAAAATTAGGGAGTTATCTGGATCAAAAAAAAGCATCATCTGGATTACTGGGTTCATCTAAATTAATTAGGTTATAAAAGGAATATTCTGATCATAAAACTTTAACTATTTTATCCATAAAGTCCAAAGGATTACCATGGTTTCAGCAGCATTTATAAACCCACTCTCTGAGGATGGTAAACAGATAGTACGGGAGATGGGATCCCTCGATGAAATATATGACCAAAATGCAGATTTAATTGAGGTAATAACCAGAAGCCAGTCACAGGAAATATCAGACATACCTGTTAACCACGTGGATCTGGCCATTAAAAGAATTGAATGGTACGTGACCCGTAACAACAAAGATCATGATTACAAGGTTTACAACTTCCTCTTCAACGAGGGCATCACCAGGTTCGATGTGATCTCATTCTACATACTCTGCCAGGCCATTGGAATCAGGTACGGGCCTAACTCAAGGGAAAGTAGGGTTATGGTTGAATCCCAGGGTAAGATCATTGAAAACCGCCTGGGAAAACTTTCAAAGGCTGAAAGGGGGGAGGTTGTGAACACCATACTCAACAGCCTCCTCACCCAGGCCACCATTAAATGGACCTTCTTCGAGGATCTTCTAAGCTCAAAGAAGCTCAAACTCCAGGACCTCATCCTTGATAAGGGCCAGATCATCCTGGACAGGGAGGAGTTTCTGGAACGCTTCAGTGATAGGATCAATCACCGTGACCCTGAGAAGATGTACGAACTCCTCATAGGTGAGAAGATCAAGGAGCTAATCACCATAAAGATGGTCATGCAGAAAACTGAGGATTACATGAATGCTGTCTATGAAAAGGCACAACGTGAAATAGAACCCAACCCCATGCTTCTTGAGGTTGCAGAGAAGGTGTCCAGGGTACTGTCTGAATCTGTGCAGACCTACGGCTACGGTGGTGGTGCTGGCGGAGTTGGTGCTAAAGCTTCACCCCTCGCTCCTAAGGCATTTCCTCCATGTGTTAAGAAGGTGCTTGAGGGCATGAGGTCCGGTGGAAGGAACGATGCAATAATCCTCTTTTTAACCCCCTTCATATCCTATGCCCGGCTTTACCCTGGGGTTTTTGCAGAGAACGTAACCAAGAGGGTTTCAGATGTTGACCCCAACCTGAACGCTGTTCAAAACGAGATCCTCCCCATGATATTCGGAGCTGCAGAGCGGTGCAGCCCGCCCCTCTTCGAGGACCAGCCCCAGGAGAAGGTGAACATCAACGCCAAGATGGGCTTTGGAATGCACGATACAATCGAGATTAAAAATGAGGGAGAAACACTCTGGTACACACCCATGAGCTGTGAAAAAGTTAAGATACACCTTCCAAGCCTATGCAAGCCTGATAAAACCTGTAAAACAATTGGGAATCCCCTCTCTTATTACAACAGGGTGAAGAGGGAGATTAAGAAGGGTGGAGCTGGTGAAGAGGGAGATAATGGAAAGGGTGATGATGGAAAGGGTGATGGAGCTGGGGAAGCTCCTTCTAAGGGTTGAGGGGATAAAGTTAGAATAAAATTAGGATAAAATTAGGATAACCTGACTTAATATTAAACTATTTACCTCAAAATAAAAATAAATTTGAGAAATTTGGTCTCTCCTAAAAGGTACAGGTTCATGAAGCCATGAATTCTGACCCTTTTTTAGGAAGGATCAAATTAACGATAGCTCCTTTTCTTGGAAAATTGCCTGTACATTTTTTTAAAAAGTAAAATTTTTCCATAAAGCTCTTCCATGTGGAATTTAACTCTTAAGAAGGGGTTATCCTCTAAGTATATGACTCCGCCTGTCAAGGAGCTTATTTTATAGTATCCCCGGGCATGAGAGGGATTTTGAATCTTCAATGTATCTCCAACTTTTAAATATGAACTGCGGTTCTTTATTTTAAGTTTTCTTTTTGGATTGAGAACTCTTTTCACTTTTTTTAACTGTTCCTGTCTTTTAAGATTAATTACTCTTCCCATTCACGAATCACCATACTTTTTTTCTTAGGAATCTATTTGAGATGACTTAGTATATTAATCTGTGTGTAGGTAACTTTAATATGTGGTCTGGGTTTTGGGTGAGTTTCAGGTTTTATAATTCTTAAAAGGAATTATTGCATTACATGAAAAGGGAAAATTTTAATTTAAATTGTACATATTTCTACAATTCCAAAAAAAAATAGCACATTAAATATGCTCAATCCCCTGAAAAAATATTTTCGAAAACTATAAAAGAAGATTTGCAATATTATTTTATGGAGGGGGTTATATTACTGATGGGATAGAATCATATTCCAAATTTGAGATGATATACAACATTTTAATGGCAGCTTTGATTGTTGCAGATCTTGTATTGATTACTATCTCTGATTTCTCAAAAGTAAGTGCTAGCCTCCTACAAGACATAATTATTTTTGATACTACCCTTTGTTTTATTTTATTTTGTGAATTTATTGTTCGCTTCCGTGCTGCAGATGATAAAAAGTCTTTTATTAAAAAGAATTGGCCGGATATAATTGCAATGATACCATTAGAATTTCTTGCACTTAGGGCATTCAGATTTGTAAGGTTAGTCCGAGTTTTAAGAGTGGTTCAACTGATAAGGTTAGGGGCACTGCTAAATAAAAGTTCAAAAAACTTTTTTAAATTTTTAAAAGAAACAAAACTGGATCTAAGTTTAGGTATAATAATACTGGCCATTATTTCTGGAACAATTTTCTTCTTTATTTTTGAACATGGAACCAATAATAAAATTCATAGTTTGTGGGATTCCTTTTTTTATGTTATGCCCACCATATTAACCGCCGGATCATCTAATATTGTCCCTCAAACTATTGAAGGTAGAATAATTGGAATTGTTCTTGTCATGATTGGTCTTTTATTCTTTGGAATACTAGCTGCAGCAATAGCATCCCATTTTCTAGAAATATCTGAAAATGAAGAAAAAATAGAAGTAGAAGACTTAAAAAAATCCATTGAAGACTTACAATCCGAAATCATAGACCTAAAAGAGGTGATTAAGAAAAGTAAATAAAATAATTAATTTTTTAGAATGTTAAATAAAAATTTTTTTATTTAATAGAAAATTTGAGAATTTATTGTATTATTATACCCAAATTAAGTAGGAAGCGATTGAATGGAATTAAATGATGAATTAAAAAAAGTTTCAGAAAAAATTGAAAACAAAAAGGATAATATAAAAACAGAAGAAGCCACCAAAACAGCGTTCATATTGCCTTTCTTAAAGGCGTTAGGATATGATATATTTGATCCTGCAGAGGTTGTTCCTGAATTTACTGCAGATGTTGGGACTAAAAAAGGTGAAAAAGTTGATTACGCTGTAATGATGGATGAGGAACCTATTATTTTGATGGAATGTAAAAGCTGCGGTTATGATTTAGATAAAACACATGCAGCTCAGTTATATAGATATTTTGCATTTACAAAAGCACGCTTTGGAGTTTTAACTAATGGTATTATTTACAGATTTTTCACTGATATTGATGAACCCAATAAAATGGATAAAAAACCATTCCTTGAATTAGATTTATCTAATCTTAAAGATACCCATGTTAAAGAACTTGAAAAATTCACAAAGTCTTCATTTGACTTGGATGAAATTTTAACCAGTGCAAGTGAATTGAAGTATCTTGGTGAAATGAAAAAGATAATGGAAAAAGAGATCTCAGATCCTTCTGATGATTTTGTAAAATTTTTCGCTAGACAAGTTTATCCAGGACCAATAACTGAAAGAATTCGCATAAAATTCACAGAAATCACTAAAACAGCCTTTAATCAATTTATTAAAGAACAAGTTAATGCAAGATTGAAATCAGCATTAGATGTAGCTTCAGATGATAAAAAAGACGAAGGAACCCAAGAAATACTCATCGAGCACAATAGAATAATTACAACAGAAGAAGAGTGGGAAGGTTACTATATCATAAAAACAATTCTTCACGAAGATATTGACATAGATAAAATCTACATTAGGGATAAAATTAGTTATTGTGGAATATTATTTGATGACAACAATCGTAAACCAATTTGTAGATTGCATTTTAACACTAGTCAAAAATATATAAGCCTCTTTGATAATGAACACGAAGAGAAAATACCTATTGAAAGTGTTAAAAATATCTATGATTACTCAGATAGGTTGAAAACTACAATACAAAAATATGAAGCTTAACAAGGGGCTTTTAGAAAAAAACATCTCCAATAAAAATCTTGAGCTTTTCATGGGGGAGTTTCCATCCCCCCTGAATTTCAACTGCAAGGGACCCAACCCATCAACAAAGCTTTTCATAAGCTGCAGCTGGAATATAATAATCAGTTTCCAAGTTTAGTTGGGTAAAAAAAGAGAAAATACAGAAATAACACACGTTGGACTAATCCCTCACCAGCAACATACTGTAAACTGTTTTTTCTAACTGTTTTCCATGAGGATCATGAGCTATGGAACAGGATACACAGTAAGTTTCCCATTTAGGAGTCCATGCCTCCTTCAGATATGTATTCAACTGTTGGGTGAACATGAGTTTTGATTCAGCACTTATCATTTCTACATCCATTAAAATCTCCTCCTTTAATCCTCAAATTTAACCTGAATCCTTATATCCATGATCTGTTAATTTTTCATATCCTTTTAGGAAAACAAATTAATAAATACTTATAGTTGTTGTACAGGTTATATTATTGTTTTAAGTAATCTTACAATTTGCCACAAGCATAGATAACTAAAACTCCTAATCAGATATGCTATTTTCAAGTCCAGAAATGGCTTTATATAGAAAGTGAAACTTTTTTAAAAAAATTCATAGATTTTATATTAATTCTTTAGATTTAAGAAAATTGAATCCAACCCACTCAAATCCAAGGCTTATAATGACTCATATTCTCAAGCTCCCTCTGAATTTCAACTGCAAGGGGCCTAATCCTATCAACAAAGCTTTTCATAAGCTGCAGCTGAAATATGCTTTCGTAGTCAGGTTCCAGGTTCAGGAGGCAGAGCGTGGCGTAGAAGAGGGATATCGCCGTGGTTTCCAGGGGATCTGCAAGTCCGTAATCGCTTGTTCCGCAGAGGAGAACCTTCTCCTGGTAATCATCCATGAGGCCCAGGCGGTAGAGTCCCCTTGGACTGCCATGTATGGATGCTGATGAGAACTTGTAGAAGGGACGAAGTGTGTTGAGGTTAACGTACTCCTCCAGATCCTTGAAGCTTCGCTTTGGAAGGATATCACTGGGTATCCAGCCGTAGCTCCAGTGAAAGTTGTCATCGTATAGTTCGCAGAGTCTTTCCTTTTCCATTTTGAGTTTTTCAAATTTTTGCTCATCTAATGGAGGATAACCCAGTTTTTCGCATTGATTCTTGTATTCCCTGGCTTCTTTGAATTTCTCAATAGCAACGTAGTCCATGTACCGCTTTGAAACTTTCTCATCATTTTCAAAGAGGAAGAATGCTGTTACAGCCAGTTCATGCAGACTTCTCCACCGTGCATTTGCACCATCTGCATAACCAGATTTAAGCAGAACCAGTACTTCACTGGCTATCTGAAGGGATCTGGCATGTATCCTTATTATTGCATCATTCTTCGGGCTTTTATTTTCCTCACAGGATAGGATCTTGTTGGCATGGACTTCTCCAGCTTCCATTGATATCCTGATTAAAGATTCAAGGAGATCCAGTGGTTCCCTCCATCGTTTGTAAAGAGAATCCTCAAATGTTTCCTGAATTCTTCTCTGATCCCTTATGATTGTTCTGCTTCTTCTTTCCATTGATTTGAAAAGATCTTCAGAGGATTCAACAACGTCCTTCATGGACACTATTTCCATGATCCCTGTGATGTTCTCAGCCATCTCATGGGGCGTGCCCATGCCCTCCAGAGCGTAGGCTTCGAGAGCTGTGGTTAGCATGAAAAGGTCAAAGTTGTGGTCCAGTTTACCAGTGTTCTTTATCTCCCTTCTTTTTTGATGGAGGTAGCGTTTCAGATGGTTTTTATCAACCCCTGCCTCAACCATTTCCATGGTTTCAGCGAGCCCTGGAAACTCTGCCTTAAAATCATCCCTGAAGCTTGTGTAGTAATCTTCATGAATCTGAGCTTCCTTTAAAGAGAAAAATAGGCCCAATTTTATTTCCTGCTGAACCTTCCCTGATTCAAGCCTGAAGAGTTCAATTTTGTCCCCAAGAACCTCATCCAGATCATCTCTATCTTTAACCTCTAAAAAGAACTTGTTTATAAGGTTGGAGTATGCGAAGGATTCAAATCCTTCAAAGAAGTAGTTCTGCAGGATTTCAGATCTGCTGTAGCAATCCAGAAAGTCAGCTACCCCCTTGAATACTTTGTTCAATCCATCGTAGAAAACAGCCATAAAATAACTAGGACAGCCTAATATTTAATTATTTTGACAAAAAAAGGATTATCCAATGGGATCATCCATGTTTAAACAGGAGTTATGATAAGGATAAGTAGTTAGTTGGTCATACAATAGGGTATCATAGATAAGTTTTTGATGATAATGAGTTTAAAAGGATTTAGTCTAATGAACTATTAGATAGAATCTTTAATTTCAAAAAGGTTAACAATAGATTCGAGAAGTGATAGAAATTCAAGTTTTAACACCTGCAAGTCCAGAGGAACGTAGAAGATACTACAGGGAAGAGTGGGACATTAAAAATCTTCCGGATTTTATAGCTAAATCCATTCACAACCGTGAATTTGGATTCGACCATTTCGGAAGGGGGCCTAACGATCGTTACAAGGTATTCCAAACCACAAATTATCTGAAACGTTTTTTAAGGGGTAAAACTCCATTTGCAGCCTACTGTTCCGTTGCATTCTATGAGAAGCCCAGAAGAAGGGATGGATGGATGAAGGCAGAGCTGGTTTTTGACGTGGATGCCAAGGACATTCCAGTTAGGACCTGCGACTGCGATGGGGTCTGTGAGATATGCCTCAACCAGGCCAAGGAAATTGTCTGCGGTTTGCTGGACACCTTAAAGGGAGATCTGGGTCTTAAAGATATTCACGTTGTTTACTCAGGCAGGGGCTACCACGTGCGTGTTCTGGATGAAGATGTCACTCCCATGGACAGTGATGTGCGTGCCCAGGTTGTGAAGTACCTTGTTGGGGCTGATGTGCCCCAGAACGAGTACGGATCAGACGGTATGACCTACAACCTTGAGCACTTCACAATACCCTTCGGATACCCCCAGGTATTCACAGACAGGGTGAAATATTCAATCATGCACCTTCAAAAGGATTCAAAGCTTGATGATGTGAATGATAAGCTCATAAAGGATGTACTGAAACACAGGCACCTTCTTGAGGATGATAAATGGGGCCTCTTCAAGAACCAGATAGGCCCTCTGAGGTACAGGAAGGTTGTGAAGGGCATAGCATCCCTTAACATGAGCCTTGTGGATGCAAAGGTTTCAATTGATCTTAAAAGGATTTTAAGGCTGCCAACATCCCTCCACTCCATGGTGAGTATGAAGTGCACCGAGGTTAAGAACGTTGAAACCTTCGATCCCTTCAGGGATGCAGTTCCCAAGTTCGTTTATGAAAGGGATGATTAAAAGAATTTTTTTTAAATTAAAAATTCAACATGAAATATTATGTAAATTTAAACATTTTTGTCCATGCAAAACTGAAATAATGGTTTATTAAAACTAAAAAAAATATTGGAGAACGGGATCAAGTAATATTTAAAAAGGTAGACAATTGAAAAAGGGTTATATACATTCCTCCAAAATAAGGATAAATTAATTTAAAGCATTGAGTTGACAATACGTTACCTAAACCCATCTGAAAGTTTTTAAAAATAATTAAATAGGGTTTAATTCCCCTATTTAAATTTTTATTTAATTTTTAGGGCAATTTAAATTTTTTCCGTAGTTTTTAGCACCTGTATTATTTTTTTTACCATACTGGTATTGGTGCTGGTCTCCCTCAGAATTGCCGCAGTTATTAGCACCGGCGTTAGTATTTTTGTTACCATATTTGTGCTGATCTCCGTCACAAGTGCCATTATTTTCTCCATTACAGTTTTTATGGCAGTTCTGCTGAGTAGTTCCTGCAGTATTCGTTTTTTGGGTCTGATTTTGGTCTTGTGTTCCATTGGTTACGTTGGTGTCGTTTAATGCAAATGCTGGTACTATGCTGATAATCAGCACCATAGCACTGATTATGGCTGCTTTTTTTAAATTTTTCATGCTCTTTTCACCTCCATCACTGTGGGTGAATAGAACATTGTATTAGAGCATATAAATGATTATTCCGAGTTTTTTCCGAGGTTTCACCCAGATTTGTACCAGTTTATTCCCATGTCACATAGATTAATATTAATAATGCGAAGAATTGTATGATATTTATAAAGAATATTGGGGTTCCCATACCTGGACCCCTGAAGCTTTGATACGTTATAAGGGCTCCTGTAAAAATTATATTCTGCAGCAGAAGTAAGAAAGCGAAGGCTAAAAGCCCAAAGGTAAATTTAGATTTAAAGTCCCGATAACTTCCTATGTACAGGTATAATAAAACCAGTAGAAGGCATATATTCCCAATTCCCACAATAATGTCTATTGTTATAATTTGAGAGTTTACAAGATGCATTGCTCCCATTCCTGTTCCATTTCCTCCCTGATATCCATTTCCTCCTGCCATTTTTATCACCTCTACTTAAAAATATAAATTTATCTATTTTTTCTCATTTTACTCATGATCTCTAGGAATAAGGGATAGTTATCTTCCATACGATCCGATAAGAAGATCATTTCACCGTACTTCCTCTCACCCTCAGAGTTAACAACAATATCATGATCTGATAAGACTTTGATATGATGCTGAATAGTTTTATAATCAAGATCAAGTTCTTGAGAAAGCTGGTTAACATTGTAAGGCCTATCATGAAGGGCTTCAATTATTCTAGCCCGATTCTTACCTCCCCTACTTCCAGCTATCAAATACCAAAGAACCCTCTTCATAAAAATCACTAGATATATTATATTTTTACATTATATGCATTTTATCAATCTTCATCATAAGGATAGAAGGAATTGAAAATGATGCTATGAAAAACTACCAAAAATCGTTAAAACTTAATTTTTATAGTTAATCCTATAATCAACAATAGCTCCTCCGTTTTTCAAGTTTGATTTGAACTTCTGAAGTTTAAAGTTGGTAAGATAAGAGATCTTTAGGGTTTTAGATTTTTCTTGTTGAAAATGAGAATTTTTAGTTTTCCACTTTTTTATGGGCCACTCCTAGTTTTGTTTTTAAAAATACTTTTTTATTTTATGAGAATAAGTGGGCTTCTATAGCGTTAAATTTAAGTATTTATAGAAAATCTGGGTCCTGTTCAGCAATGCAAAATCCACAGACAGCCCCAGGATTATCTTTCTGATTTTCTTTTACAGGACATAGGTAAGTTCCATTTTCATATTTAACCTTAAATCCTCCGGGAAATGGTGTTCCTGATGGATGAACAGATTCTGCTAAAATAAAGGTTGTGTAGATTGAGATTATTTTATATATCTTAAAAAAATTAGGATCAAACCCTTCACCAGCTTCTACCTGAATCTCTTGCTCGTTTAAAAGATTCACTGCTTCTTGAAGCTTCTCACAATCCACTTGCTCACTATAATCCTTTTTATCATCTTTGAGGACTTTGAGTCTCGTGATAAATGCTTCAGTGTATGAGTTGAGGTATTCTTTTCTGTAACTTCCAGGTACATATTTGGCATCTTCACCTAGAAAGGTGGAAGCTTTCATTATGTCCATTATACCCACGTTTGATGCTTCTTTTTTCAATATCTGCATCAGTTCATTTGATTTAACTCATCGATTGGATCTTTTGGTATCATGTTAATCTAGTTTTCATCAACACCATTAGGGCTAGATATTAATTATTAAGTTGATATCTCTCTTTGAAATAATAAATTGTAGTTAAGTTTAGTGAATGCTTTCTATTTCATCTAAACAATTTAAAAGGTTGTTCCGAACTAGGGTATATGCTGAAGCTCCCCCAAATTTAATGCCTATGGCCGCTGCTTCTATAACTTCTTCTCGTGTAGCGCCGGCATTTATGGCATTGTTTGCAGAAATAACCATGCAAGGCACACATTTAGTAGCTACAGCTGCTGTAACACTCATTAATTGTTTATATTTTGTACTTAAGGATCCTTCTTTGTAATAATGACTTGCCATAGCCATAAAGCCATTATAAAGGTCAGGAGCTTCTTGTTCTAGACGTTTTTCATTAATTTTCTTGTTTTCCAAAATTTCTTTTAATGAATTCATTTTTTTACCCCTATTTAACTCATTTCTTTTTGAATGTTTCATCAATCCAAAATATAATTTCGTCCCTCACTTCTCTGAATACGTTCATTTTTTCTTCTTGTGTCCCATTAACACATGCAGGATCCTTGAATCCCGGATGCATATAATTTTTAGCTCCGGGGAAGAAGGGGCATGCTTCTTTGGCTCCCCCACAAACTGTTATTACCTGATCAAATTCCTGATCTTCAAATTCCTTAAGGCTTTTAGAACGGTGATCTGAGATATCAATACCTAATTCCTTCATTACTTTAACAGCATAAGGATTAACAGTTGTTGGTTCTGTGCCTGCACTATGAACATCATAGTACTCCCCATGAGCATGTTTAAAGTATCCTTCTGCCATTTGAGACCTGCTGGAATTGTTCGTGCAGATAATTAATATTTTTTCTTTTCCAATCATTTTTTAAAACCTGCAAACATTGAACTTGTCAATAAATTAGTATATCTAAATATTTAAATATAATTATTTAGATAAAATGCTTTATGAAATCATGTGAAACTGGAAAAAATTGTCCAGATAATAAACAAATAGAAAAATTGAAAGAGAAGGTAAGTGAACTTCCCTCTGATGAAATATTACATCGTTATTCTGAGATAATAAAAGCAATAGCTGATCCTACAAGGCTTAAAATATTGTATTTATTAAATGATGATGAGTTATGTGTTTGTGAACTAATTTCAGCACTGGATAAACCCCAACCCACAGTATCACATCACCTCAATATTTTAAAAAACGCAGAACTCGTAAAATGGCGTAAAGAGGGAGTATGGATTCACTATAAATTATCAAATCCAAATATACTGGATATTTTAAAAAATTTATTAGAAACTGAATGAGGTATGCAAATGTCAAAGAGCGTCACTGATGAAGTTACAGGGCAAATGCGCAGTATAAAAAAGCTTAGTTTTCTTGATAAATATTTAACGTTATGGATTTTCTTGGCAATGGCTTTGGGAGTTTCAATAGGATATCTTATTCCAGGAGTGGAATCAGTTATTGGTATGTTTTCGGTTGGTACAACAAGCATACCCATAGCCATTGGATTGATTTTAATGATGTATCCTCCACTTGCAAAGGTAAAATATGAAGAATTAGGGGATGTATTTAAAAATAAGAAAATATTAGGTTTGGCTATTTTCCAAAATTGGGTTGTAGCACCTATTTTAATGTTTATACTAGCGATAGTCTTTTTGAGAGGATTTCCAGAATATATGACCGGTTTAATCTTAATAGGAATAGCGCCTTGCATTGCAATGGTAATAGTATGGAATGAACTTGCAGGCGGAAATACAGAATATGCTGCAGCTCTAGTAGCCTTCAACAGTGTATTTCAAGTGTTTTTTTATAGTGTTTATGCCTATATCTTTATTACCGTACTTCTTCCATTTTTTGGATTAGAGGGGAGCGCTGTAAATGTTAGTATAACTCAAATAGCTCAAAGCGTGTTTATTTACCTGGGAATTCCATTTTTAGCAGGAATGGCCACAAGATTCGTCTTAATAAGAAAAAAAGGTGAAGAATGGTATAATAATAAATTTATTCCTAAAATCAGCCCTATTACGCTGATAGCATTATTATTTACTATTATAGTCATGTTTAGTTTAAAAGGTAACTTTATTGTCCAAATACCTCTGGACGTGGTGCGTGTTGCAATTCCACTCTTACTCTACTTTGTAATAATGTTTTTTGTAACTTTTTTCTTAGGACATAGGATCGGAGCGGATTACTCTAAAACAACTACAATATCTTTTACAGCGGCAAGTAACAATTTTGAACTTGCAATAGCTGTTGCAGTAGCAGTTTTTGGAATAGGATCTGGAGTCGCATTTGCAGCAGTCATTGGTCCATTAATAGAAGTTCCAGTACTTATAAGCCTCGTAAATGTGGCATTAATCTTTAAGGACAGGTATTTCACAACATAAACATTGCACAATGTTTATCATTTTTTAAATCAACATATTTATATATTTCAATATATGAATATAATTTCAAGAAGGGGTCTTATGAAAGAGTGTGTTACTAAAGGCAGATGTCGTTTGTATATAGAGGATGTGGAAAAATTCAGGGCAATATTATCTGAAATAGATAACGAGGATACTTTGTCCAGTATAACAAAAGTATTCAAGGCCCTTTCTGACCCTACAAGAATTCAAATACTGTACCTACTGCAAAAGGGTGATCTATGTGTTTGTGAAATTAGGAGTATACTTGAAAAACCTCAATCAACATTATCTCATCACTTGAGCATACTTAAAAACACAGATCTTATAAAACCTCGCAAAGAAGGAATTTGGATTTATTACACGCTCTCAAAACCAGAAATTGTGAAATTAATAGATTTTTTCAACCCAAAAGATACACTGGAAAAAATTAATGTAGTTAAATGAATAATAAAGCTAAATTCTAAGGATAAATTGTATAGGGAGATAAAAATTATGGTAAATGATAAAAAAGGATGCTGTGAAGGTACCGGATATGAAGAAGAACCACTAAAAAATTCAGAAGAAAATAGAAACTGTTGTTGTGGAGATGAATCAACTGCAAAAAACACTGAAAAACCAGAAGTAGCCCCGGACTGTGGCTGCGGATCTGGTAATGATGATTTAGAAGAGGATGCTGGATGTGGTTGTGGTTGTGGAGCTACAGAATATCCAGATGAATCACTTATAAACAATCCAGATAAGCCCAAAGTCATAGCTGATGATAAGTTTATTAAGGAATTTGAAGACCTTGCGCATTCTAAAGGTGTTAAAAGTATAGGATACACACAACTTACCCCTGAATTGTTAATTAAGGATAAATTTATACAGTATCCCAATGTCATTGTATTGACCATGGAAATGAGTAAGGAACTAATTGAAACACCCCCTGGAGACAAAACTCAGGAATTGAATGATGCACATTATGCAAAGTTAGGTAACTTAACCTATGAACTCTCTGATTATCTCAGACAGAATGGTTATGCAACCGAAGTTGCCCACCCGTATGGAGGTGTTGTAAAATTCTCTGCACTTGGTCAAAAAGCAGGTTTAGGATTTATAGGACAAAGTGGCCTTTTAATAACCCCTGAAATAGGTCCAAGACAAAAAATTTCTGCAATATTCGTTAGTATAGCTAATTTACCAATAAAAGATGAGAATGAACATGCATGGATATCAGAGTACTGTGAGAAATGCGGTAAATGTATTAAAGCCTGCCCTGAAAAAGCATTGATAGAAAAAGAGACTTGCTGTGGTGGCAAAGAGGTTGAATTTATACAAAAGGTTTGTATAGGCTGCAGTCAGGGTTGTACTTACTGTATAGAAGCATGTCCATTTGATGAAAAGGGATACGCGCATGTTAAAAATAAATTTGACAAAATGAACGCCAAATTAAAGGAAAAACAGAATAAGAAATTTAAACCAGAATTATGGAGTAACTGGGCAGAACAAAACTCTCAAATGTTCGCTGGCTTAGTTAATGGTGCCACTATCGCCATATCAATGGCCCAAAACGAGGAAAAATTAATTCTTTTAGAAAAAGCAGACCATGATCTAAATGTGAGTATAAAAGAATTAGAGGAGTTAGAACGTCCTGTAGCTGATTTAATGTTCCTTATTGATGAGAAGGACATTAAAGAAATATTGAATGACACAGCTTCTATAAAATTCATGGATATGCTTTCTTCTGGAAAAATAAAGGTTTATGGATTTATAAGCCAAACACAGCTAATTGATAAGGGATACATGGCCTTTTTAAACAGGTTAGGTCTTAGCCTGGGTGGAGGCGGATGTTGCTGTTAAATTTTCATTTTTTTGAATATGTGAAAGTTTGTGATAGGGTATTCAAAACAATGAATATCTATATATCTGCCCAGATTGCCAAAAAAGAGAGAGAATAGATAATCAAATAAGGAATTTAAGTGATGAATATGCATGTTGGATTTATATTAACAAAATCTCCTTCAGAACAGGGTTTTGATACGTTTTTTAAATTCGCATGTTTATACCTTTTTAAAAACCAGATCTCGATTTATCTTGTAGGAAATGGTGTTTACTGTGCAAGAAAAAACCATGTTGCATCGGACAAACTAACGAAGCTTCTTCAAGGTTCAAAAATTTATGCAAAGAATAATGATCTTGAAGCAAGGGGAATTAAAGAAGAAGAGTTGATAGAAGGAATAATCCCCTTTTATCAATATGATAAAATGGTAATAGATGTTATGGAAAATTTTGATCAAGTTTTAAGTTTTTAGAATACATTAATTGCATTTAAAAATATGAAATAGGGTTAGATGATACTATGGGCTTGGATGTTGAATCGTATGGTAACACATTGATCATTGTGTTATTGGATGGATCTTATGTTTCAGAGTATGCGGATATTGGTTATAACATAGCAAAAAGCGCTTTAGGAAATGGTTGTGCTGTTAAAATATTTTTATACATGGAAAGTGTGCATATACCTAGAAAAGACAACGATCCACGGGCACTTCCAAATATTTCCATGCTTTTTGAAGAATTAATCAAAAAAGGTTGCGAAGTAAAAGCATGCATAAGATGTGCTGCTGCAAGGGGTTATATGGATAAATCACAATATATCGATGGAATAGAAATAACAAGTGTCTACGACCTTGCAGAATGGGTAGGGAAAACAGATAAAGTGATTACTTTGGGAGGATAGGATGGATTCAATATTGGTTCTTCTAAATAAAGCTCCTTATGGACGTGAAAATGCTTTAGGTGCTTTATACGTTGTAATTGCCTGTTTAGATAAAGAATTTGATGCAGATATACTCTTACTTGATGATGGAGTTTATGCTGCACTGGATAATCAAAATTCAGAATCAACCATAAATTATCCTAATATCGCTGAACTGATGTATTCCATTTTTCCACAAGGTAAAATATTTGTTCATATAAATTCTTTAATTCAACGTGGTTTGGATTATCCTGATTTAATTGATATAGTTGAAATTGTTGATGATAACGCTCTTTATGAGATAGTTAAATCTAAAAGTAACGTAATTACTATTTAGGGGGTTGTTTCAATGGAAATGGATGAAATTAAATACGATGTTTTTGAAGATGGTGCACTTGTAAATAGTGTTTCAATTAAAAAAATTTTGCCTTGTCTTGCAACTAAAGGTAGAATCCGGCTTTCAATGCAGCTTGATTCATCTTTAGATGGAAATGTGATACCTACACTTGTGTCTAAATTTCCTCCAGGAAAAGTTAACTTCATCAAACATAAAAAAATTCTTACACTTTCTGACTACGATCGCATAATTACCTTTTATCCCTCAGGTAAAATCACCTTGAATAATACAAGGGATAAAGAAGAGGCAGTTGAAATAATAAGTGGATATATGGGTAAAATTAATGAATCCTATGTTGAATCTCAACGTGGCGGTCCTGTAGGTGATGATTTATTTCAAAAATTATCAAAAATTGGCCCTATTGCAATTTACAATTGTCTACCAAAGACAAATTGTGAAAAATGTGGAGAAGCCACTTGTTTAGCATTTGCAATAAAATTGCTGTCTGGGGACTCTAAAATTGATCAGTGTTCTCCATTATCTGAAAGTAAAAATAAGGCTTGTGTTGAAAGTTTAAGAGATTTACTTGGAGAACAGTTGATGAAAACTCTTGGATGGAGTAAATAATTATAGAATATTACTATTTTTTTTAAAGGTTATATTGATACATTTGAATATAAGAATACTCATAAATCAATATATTTATATATTTGAATATATGAATATAGTTGTAGAAGGCAGTCCTATGAAAAGTGTAGTACTAAAGGCAAGGTAGTACTTAAGATTTTTTTTAGACACTTTCGATCTGGAAAAGGGTATATGTGAGGCGGTTAGATGAAAGAAACCATGAAAAATACTAAAGATACAGATAAAATCAAAGCAATAAGCAAGGAAATGATATCCATTCTAAATCTTGGTAGTTCGCCAGTTGGAGTTAGATTCTTAGAAGATAGTGAACAAAAACCAGAAGGTGCAGAAATACTCGAAAAACACAGATATTGTCAAGCTTTAATGAAAGCCAGAAACGGTGCAAACGTTATTTTAACTGGTGAAGAAATTTCATGCCCTGCTGCTGCCTCAGCTTTCGGATTCCGTCCTTTACCAGAAAAACTTGAATCTGGAAAGGGTCTTATAGGATTTGGCATAGTATCAGACCCTGCAGTTGGAAAAAAAATGTTTGAAGGTATGTCTAAATTAAAATCTGGACAGATCCAATATTTACATATTTTTCCATTAAACCAGGCAGAATATATTCCAGATATTGTCATTGTGGAAGATGATCCTGAGAAACTCATGTGGATTGCTCTTGCTTATCTACATGCTACGGGTGGGGAGAGAATACAAAGTTCCACTGCAATACTGCAGGCAACATGTGTTGATGCAACAATCATTCCATTCCTCAGTCAACGCTTAAACTTTGTATATGGATGTTACGGCTGCAGAGATGCCACAGATTTAGGCGAACATGAAGCCGTAATGGGATTTCCAGGATCCATGCTTCCAGAAATTATTGAACATTTAAAATATTTAGGTAAAAAAGCAATACCCAGATCCCGTTCAAAGGGAGCACTTTCTCTTCTAGAAGGGAAAGATGTTGAGGTAAAAAGTTGTTAAAAAGTGGAGGAATAAAACATGGCATGGTTTGCTGAATACCCAAGGGAAAAAATTGAATGGTACCCAACTATAGACTCTGAAAAATGTGTTAAATGTGGAATGTGCATGAACTGCGGTCAGAAGGTTTACAAATGGACTGGAGACGTGCCAATAGTGGCCAACCCCTACAAATGTGTTGTTGGCTGCACAACCTGTGCAACCCTCTGCCAGGGAAAGGCAATCTCATTCCCAGATAAAGAAGCACTTCGCGAACTTTACAAAAAAGAGGGAATATGGGCAAAAGTCAAAAAAGAATTAACAGAGGAAGGTAGATTAGAAGTAACCGACTAATTAAACCCTTAAATTATTTTTTTTAATTGATTTGACGTGATATTATAAATTAAATACTGAAAATTTTTATTATAACCAAATAATGGGGTAAAATCATGGCAAACGATAAAAAAGGATGTTGCGGAGATGCAGAATCAAAAGAAGTGCCAATTAAAGAAAAAAGCACAGAAAGTTGTTGCGGATCTGAAGATACTGATCTAGAAGAAGATGAAGAATGCGGTTGTGGATGTGGGGGCTTTAAATATCCAGATACATCCACTAAAAATAATCCCAATAAGCCTAAGTTCATAGCTGACTATGAGTTCTTTAAAGAATTTGAAAACTATGCATATTCATTAGGTTTTAAAAGTGTAGGATATACACAACTTACTCCTGACTTATTAACTAAAAATAAATTCATGCAGTATACAAATACTATTGTACTAACCATTGAAATGAATAAAGAGATCATTGAAACTCCTCCTGGCGAAGAAGCACAGAGATTAAATGATTTAGCTTATGAAAAAACAGGCCACCTTACTTATATGCTCTCTGACTATCTTAGAGAAAAAGGTTATGCAACAGAGATCGCCCATTCTTATGATAGTATAGTAAAACTGTCTTCACTTGCTCAAAAAGCAGGTTTAGGATTTATTGGAAACAATGGCCTTCTGATAACACCAGAATTAGGTTCAAGATTAAAAATTTCAGCCATAACAGTTAGTATAGCTAATCTGCCAATGAAAGATGAAAATGAACATGCTTGGATACCAGAGTACTGTGAAAAATGCGGTAAATGTGTAAAAGCATGTCCTCATGAAGCTTTAATAGAAAAAGAAACATGTTGCGGTGGTAAAGAAGTTGAATTTGTACGAAAACAATGTATAGGCTGCAGTCAGGGTTGTACCTACTGTATAGAAGCATGTCCATTTGATGAAAAGGGATACGCGCATGTTAAAAATAAATTTGACAAAATGAACGCCAAATTAAAGGAAAAACAGAATAAAAAATTTAAACCAGAATTATGGAGTAACTGGGCAGAAAAAAACTCTCAAATGTTCGCAGGATTAGTTAATGGTGCCACTATCGCCATATCAATGGCCCAAAACGAGGAAAAATTAATTCTTTTAGAAAAAGCAGACCATGATCTAAATGTGAGTATAAAAGAATTAGAGGAGTTAGAACGTCCTGTAGCTGATTTAATGTTCCTTATTGATGAGAAGGACATTAAAGAAATATTGAATGACACAGCTTCCATAAAATTCATGGATATGCTTTCTTCTGGAAAAATAAAGGTTTACGGATTTATAAGCCAAACACAGCTAATTGATAAGGGATACATGGCCTTTTTAAACAGGTTAGGTCTTAGCCTGGGTGGAGGCGGATGTTGCTGTTAAATCATATTTTAACCCAAGAATAGAGAAATAGGGTTTTCATAATAATTGACCTTTTTTAGAAAATAAAGTTCCTTAATACATTAAAAAAATGATATGGGGGAGAAAAAAGTGAAAATGAATGAAACCAATAGAAAAACTCTAAAAATCAGGTGGCAAAGGCTTGTAGATGCGGGAGAAACATGTCCACGATGTGGATCAACGGAAGAGGAAGTTGAAAATGCAGTGTTAACACTCGAAAAATCCCTCAATCCACTTGGAATAAAAGTCGTTCTAGAAAAGAATGTGCTATCTGTTGTGGAATTCAAAAAAGACCCATTACAATCTAATCAAATTCTGATCAATGAACGACCATTGGAAAATTGGATTGGAGGAGAAGTTGGAGAAAGCCCATGTTGTGAAGTCTGTAACTCAGATTGTAGAACGATTGGAGTAGAAGGAGAAGTCTACGAAACAATCCCTGCGGAATTAGTAATTAAAGCAGGACTTCTTGCAGCCACACAACTAGTTGAAGCTAAGACAAAGGAATCTTGTTGTGGAACTGCACCAAAAGATCCTGAAGATAATTGCTGCCCAAAATAGATAAAGAAAACCTTCGTGAACTTTACAAAAAAGACAAACTATGGACAAACATCCAAAAAGCATTAATAAAGGAAGGCAAATTAGAATTTAAGGATTAATATTTAATTCTTTTTTATTTTAAGACTTTAGAGTAGTTAAAAAATTATTAAATCTATTGAATAGGGATTAATATCCAATAATGCCTATGAAGTCTTTTCATCTGTTTTTGATGAGTTCATCTATGTTACCTGGAATCATCTCATTGGAAAGCCTGTAATGTACCCACACACCTTCTTTGTGCCATTTTAGGAATCCTGCATTTTTCAGGATGTTCAGATGGTGGGAAACGGTTGCCTGGGGTTTTTCAAGGGCTTCCATTATTTCACAGACACAAAGTTCCCCTTGCTTCAGGAGGTAGACTATTTTCAGTCTCGTGGGGTCTGCAAGTGCCTTTATTGCTTCAGAACTTTTATATATTTCATCGTCATCTGGTATTTCAGACAGGATCTTTTTGAGGTTTTTAATCTGTTCACAGGTGGGTTTGTTCCCATTTGTCTGGCATGATTTCATGGTATCAACTATCAGCACTGATATATTTAAATATATAGATACTTCATTAGTTACTAATGTGAAATTAGTAGGGAGTTTAGAGGTGTAAAAGAAATGTTAAAAGTTGCAGTGGTTACAGATGGTCCCTACGGTGACAGGGCCTTTGAAACAATGAATGAAATGTTCAACACGGCTTTTATAGAGCTGGAACAGCCGTCGTCAATGTTCCTTGATGAGATAGATGTGCCTGAAAGGGATTTAAAGCTTCTTGAAAATGCCAACATCCTCATAACCTACACAACACATCCAGACCTCACCTTGGAGCTGGTGGATAACCTCCACAGTAAGGTGGACTGGGTGATAGTTGCTGCATGGAAGGGGGATGGATTTAAAAACCAGTTAGAATCCCATGGAAATGTTACATGTCCCTACGTAATGTGCGAACTTGAAGAAAATGGAAATCCAATATTCGATGAATTCGTGTCAAAAATTGGAAAGCCTAAAGTTGACCTGAAGCTCGATGGTAATAAACTCAAGGATGTAACAGTTTTAAGGTCATCACCCTGCGGATCAACTGCCTTCGTTGCAGAGTACATAAAGGAGGAATATCTGAACAAAACATTAACTGAGGAACTTCCAGTTGAAGCTGGGCTCAAACTGCAGCATTACCCCTGCAGATCATCCAAGATAAGGCTTTTTTCTGATGATGAATGTAAAAAAACCATGGCATCTGGATTTCACAGGGATGCCTTTGAGGAGGCAGCTGCATTTGCAAAGAGGGGTTTGGAGAACAGGGAAATAAAGATGTGATTAAAAACCCTTCCATAATCAACTTTTTTTTGTATTATATTTAAAATAAAAAATAATCTGAGTTTCAACATCCCTTTTTTTCATATTCGCATTGGCAAAGTCTTTTTATGCAGTTTTACAGCTAGATAGAAGAATAAAACTGTGAAGAGGAGAAGAACTGCGAAATCAACTGTCAGTGGATAGTGGTGGGATCCCTGGAGTGAGTACCGGGTTAGATCTGTGAAGTAGGTTAGGGGAGAGAGGGATGCAACGACCTTACCCCAGTAGGGCATGTTCTCTACTGGGATGAATATGCCGCTTATAAAGACCAGGGGAAACTTCACCATGGTTGATAGCATCATGACGTTTGAGGGTGCGTTGGTTGGAATGGTTGACATCAAAAGGCCCAGGAATGAAAAACACACTGCAGCCACAAAGATTCCCATTGCAAGGACAAAGGGATGGATCACACCCACCCCAAGGATCAGTCCTATTGCTACGGGTACTGAGGTTACTCCAACCCCAAATATGAAGGATGCCATCATGTCCCCCATTAGAATGGTTGAGATGGATACTGGACAGGAGGCCAGCCTTTCAAGGGTGTTCATCTGTGCTTCCCATGGCATGATCACAGGGGATACAGATGTGGCTGTGAAGAGAATGGTCATTGATATAAGACCAGAAACCAGGAATTCAATGGGCAAATTCCTGCTGCCGGTTAAAAATGCCAGAAACAGGAATAGGGGTATGAGCACTCCAAATATGATTACAGGACCCTTCAAATAATAGATTCGTATGTCCTTCTTCATGATTCCCAGGGAACGCTTCAACTGGTCTAAAGTTTCCTGAAACATTAGGAACCTCCAGTGAGTTCAATGAAAACTTCTTCAAGTGAGGGTAACAGGGTGTTCATGGTCATTATCTTCAATCCACGTTCCTCTGCAAAGTGGGTTAATGATAGGATGAGATCGTTGATGTTCTTTGTGTAGATCCTGAACTTATCACCTTCCATCTTTACTTCAGCAGCATCTGAAATTTCTGAAAATTCCTGGATGTTTATGCTTCTATCAAAACTTATTTCAACAGAGTTTAACTTTTTGATCCTGTTTTTAAGGGTTTCTGGCCTGTCAATTGTTGCAATTTTGCCCCTGTTGATGATTGCAACCCTTTCACAGAGCTGGTTTGCTTCCTCCATGTCATGGGTTGTGAGGAAGATGGTTTTTCCTTCCCCTGATAGTTCCTGAAGTATGTCCTTTATGAGGCGTCTGCTCTGGACGTCAAGGCCGCTTGTGGGTTCATCAAGAAATAGCAGGGTTGGATCGTTTATCAGGGCCATGCAGAGTATCAGCCTCTGCTTCATGCCCTTGGAAAAGCCTTTAACTTTCTGATCTTTCCTTTCGTAGAGCCCTAATTTATCTAGAAGATTTTTTGCACGAGTTTCAGCATCTTTTTTGGGTATTCCATATAGTTCTGCCATTAAGATGATGTTCTGCCATGCAGACAGATCCACGTAGGCATTGGATGTTTCAGGAACCACACCAAAATGCTGTTTCACCTTCAATGGTTCATTTTGAATGTTGTAGCCTAAAATATGGGCTTCTCCTTCATCAGGATTTATTATGCCCGTTAACATTCTCCATGTTGTGGTTTTACCAGCACCGTTGGGTCCTAAAAATCCAAAGATCTCCCCTTCATTGACCTCAAAATTGATATGATCAACTGCAGTGAAACCATGGTAAACCTTGGTGAGATTCTGAACTTCAACAATCTTCATGAACCAATACCCCGTTTTTATTAGATAAGGTTAATTATTTCTTTGTATCACATTTCCAACAGTATTCAGTGTCTCTGTTGGTCTTAAATACAGCGCCGCATTTTTTACATACAACCTCTCTGAGTGAGGATTTCTTTTTTTCAGTGAATCCTGTTTGACACGGACAGGTTCCCCCACTGTATTTAGCTTTTATTTCTGCTTCAAATGCTTTATCATCATCTTTTGTCATGGATTTCACCTAATTTTTCCTTTACCTTCTCTTTAATTATTTCAACACAGATTTCGCCTTCATCATCCAGCCTTGAAACATCGTTGGGTTTATAATCTGTTTTTTCCAGTTCTTCCATTACATTTATGGTTTTGGCAACTTCAACACCCTTTTGCTTCATTATCTTGTTTACACAGTTACTTTCACAGCCGTTTATTGCCAGGATTGGATATTTTCTTATTAACTCTCTGAATCCCTGCCTATCTGCAGAAGTTGCACCCATACATATGGATATGGTGTTATCAGTTTCTGAAGCTGTGTCTGTAGATGCTACTCTACTTACAAGGCCGTAAGGACTCATTCCACTGCATGCTGCAAGTGCGACTTTATCTTTTTCCATTTCATTTCCTCCTCAGATTTTAATGGTTCATTCTGTTATCATTTCAATAATTCTGATTATATCATGATTTTTAAGCCCATATTTTATCCAAATTCCTTCTTTATGGGATTTTATAAAATCAGCGTTCTTCAAAACGTTTAAGTGATAGGATACTGTGGATTGAGGTTTATTTAGGGCTGTGATTATTTCACAAACATATAAATCTCCATGTTTCAAAAGATACAGTATCTTAAGGCGCGTAGAGTCTGAAAGTGCTCTAAAACTTTTGGATTTAGTATATAATTCACCATTACCATCCAAATTCTGCACAATATCCCCTAATTTTTTTATATCTTCAGAATCCAGACATAATTCTCTAGCTTTACATATCCTTGTAGGATCATCCAAAGAATCAACCCCCACCTAGAAAATTGTTGGCCATTCCACCATTAATCCAATATCCCTATCTCATTCATGATCTTCAATTATTCATATATCCAAATATGTAGATATATAAATAAATATGATTAAGTGGCATATAAATTTATCGAAATATCAGAAGTTTAAGAAAAAAATGGAAATAACGAATGATTATTAAAAATAAAGTTAAATAAAAATCCATTGATATAAAATAGATGAAATATTACGAAGATTTTAAAAAATTACCTCCAGAGAAGCTCATTCTTATTCAGGTAAAGGTAAAGGAACCTTAAAACTTCACCATCACACTGGGATTCCAGAAGCTCGTTGATGTCAAGAAGCTGGTGTTCTTTGAGGATCTCAGTCTTTACGTGCTTACCAAATCTGAGGTAACCTATTTTATTTGGGGTTAGAACACCCTCAAAGAATGCTTCAACAGATTCATAGGTTCTTGGAACCTCAACTACCCATCTGTCACCTTCAACCCATGCTTTACCAGAATATTTCTCTAAGAAGCGTTCCTGGTGTTCTTTAAACCATATCTGAGGACCTGAATGTTTCCTCATAGTTGGGAGCTTCCAGGTTTCAAATTCAACCAGTATCATGGCTTCATCATCCTCATCTGTCCAGGAGTCACTTCCTGTAACTGTGAATCCATGGCTTTCTGCAACCTTCACAATGGATTTCTCAGTCTTCCTGATCTGGGGGTAAACAGCATCTGCAGGAATATCAGGGGGTCTGAATGTTAAGATAAACGTTTTTGTACCCCTCTTCAAAAATTCCTTTTTCACTGATTCTGAATGGAACTCCAGATCCTTTGGATAGAAGTATCTCTCTGAAGGGTTTTTGAGGAAGTTTTCAGATGCAACAATAAAATCTGACATCTTCTGAAGGTTCAGTGCTGCTGCAACGTTCCTGTTTTTGTCCACAGGGTCAACTGCAACCAGTGGATCCTTGAAAAGTTCTGCTGTACCATGGTTTTCAAGGTCAACTATCTGACCGTACCTCCAGGAACTGGATGCTGCCCCTAAAACTCCCATGAAGGTTCCGTATTCAAGTACCATGAGTTCGCAGAGGTAGCCTGAAAATCCCCCCACCTTGAACTCTGATCCGTAGGTGCCAACGCATTCCATGAAGCGTTTGAGTAGGAGAACTTCATCTTCCTGCTTCTTGTCCAGGTGTTTTTTGATGTACTGGGTGTGGAGTATGGTTCTGTCCACTGCAGATTTAAGCTGGGAGGCATCCTCTATGAAATAGCAGGGCACAAAATCTACTTCGTACCCTTCTATGGTGCCTGTAACGTATGGATGTGATGCGTATCGTTCTTCAGCTGTGCCTCCCATGGTTTCTATGCAGTTGTGGCCGAGTTTGAGTCCGCATCTTTTAAGGTAGGACTCATCTGTATCCAGAGAAAATTCCATGAATATGTCTATGTCTGCCTTGCCTGCAAGCCATGTTGATTTTGCAACAGACCCTACAAGAACTGCTTCTGCTTCTGCACCTTTGCGGGATGCAGTTTCATTGAGATTTTTTATGAGCTCGTCTGATAATTCCATTACCCTCTTTTTTTCGGTTTCTGTGGGTTTTATATCCTCCAGAATCCTGTCGAAGTTTATATCTGCCAAATTAGTCACCTGTAATCAACTGAAATTCACTGATCCCCTGATCTTTAAGGATGTACTGTTTATTGCTTAATTTTTTTTATTTTTATAGTTGGAAATCTTTAACATCCGTGTATATTGGCCCTGCTGGTGTTAGTTCGCTTTCTTTGAGAACCAGATTTTTTATGGTGGTTTTTCCGATTTCAACAGTTTCAAGTTCATTTATTACTGAAACCAGGGCTTCTTTGTTTTGTGCTCCCTTCACCCTGCCTATTGTGAGGTGTGGAATGTAGCTCCTCTCCTTTTTAAATCCCATCTTGATGAACTCCCCATCGAAATCCATCTGCATCTTTGAAAACTGGTCTGGATCTTCAACACCAATCCATACAACCCTTATGTAACCCAAATGTGGGAAAACACCCACTCCTTTGAGTGAGACTTCAAATGGATGGTAGTTTTTGGTTTTCTCTGATAGCATTCCTACTATTTCATCTGCCTTTTCCCTGGAGATATCTCCAAAGAATTTGAAGGTAAAATGCAGGTTTTCTGGTTCAACAAACTTAATAGGGGCTTCTGCCTTGGCAAGTTGCTTCTGAACTTCACCTATTTTTTCTAAGAGTTCCTTATTCACATCCACAGCTAAAAAAGCTCTCATATTATATCACCTTGTTGCAAGATCTTTTATTCTACTGAGACTTTCTTCTGGTGTTTCCACAGTGTTTAGAAGGTAAACCTGGAGTTTTGAGAACAGGTCCATGAAGAAATTCCGTCTGAGATTGAATTTTCTCCCATCACGAATGAGCTGGTGGGGATTGCAGAAATCATTTAAAACCATGAATTCCAGTGCCTCTTCAGGAGTTAATTTTCTGAACGGAGGATTTCCAGGATTTCTCTCAAGGAGTACAACTGTTTGAAGCGTTGAACTCTCCCTTATGCGGCCGTTGAACAGGGTGTTCACATCTGCAATACCCCTCCCCTTAGAATCGAGTTTAACTTCCTCTATTTCCTTTGAAAATTCTGCCCATACCTCTGCGATATCATCCCTTATGTAGGAATTCTTTTCTGAGGAGTATACAACCACTGCATTGTCAAATAGGCGTGTGAAAAACCAGTCATCTGATATGTAGTTGAAGTAATCATCCTGAAGCAGTCCATAGGTCATGGTGGTTTTTCCAGTGCCTGGTGGGCCAATTATTGCCATTGCATGACCTTTGTAGTCAACAACAGAACCGTGAACTGAGTATCTTCTGTGTATGGAGTGGTAATCCTCAAAGAAGTCAGAAATAGCTGCAAGGGCTATGCTTTTTATCCAGCCATAGTAGTTGCAGTTTTTGATTATGCAGGCCTTTGAAATGGGTTCATAGAAAACCTGGAGGTCACCACCGTCTTCAACTGAGAAAATCTTGGTGTGGGGTCTTATATCTTCGTTCATGAATTTGAAGTTGTCTTCCCATTCCTCCTTAAAACTGGAGTTGTCTGTTAAGAGTTTAACACAGGCCCCATGGATGTTGGCTTTTCTCTCGAATTTAACCATATCCACAAGTTCAAGAAAGAATTCTTCCTTTTTTTCAGGATCTATCAGCTCAACATCGTACCCTGACAACCATAAAACCTCCAGAACTTTTAAAGTTTAATTTCTTAAAGATTTTAAATAATAATTCAAAGACTTTAAATGCGTTTTAAAAAATATTTGAAGGTGAAATAAGGTTAATCCAGTGAAACACACCTTTCAGTGCCCTGTGATTTGTTACGGACATCTTTACATGGTGCGTTTAATTGGATTTACTTCTCAATTATGGTTTCATCTATTGCCATTCCAAAGTGCCTTGCATTTTTGTCAAGGTAAACCATGACCTTGTCACCTGTTTTAAGGTCTGCAACGGATATTGGTTTTCCATCTTCTCCAACAAGCCTTATTGTTTCTGCATTCTGAAGGATGGTTTTAAGTACTATTCCATCGTACTCTGCCTCAATAAGCATCAAAGGTCTTTTCTCGATTTTAACCCGTCCAACAACTGTTGTTTTGGTGTTTCCATCCTTATCAACTGTTAAAACCTCATCGCCTGTTTCTATTTCAGAGAGGTAGCGTGTTCTGTTACCTGGGGTCATGACATAGGCGTGTACAGGTCCTGCATTGACTCTGAATGGTCTTGATGCAACGTATTCACTTTCCAGTGATTCACTGTGTACAAGGAACATTCCCTTGGAGTAGGATCCAATGAGCATTCCTTCACCAGGGGTCATCATGGAGCATGTGTCAACACATACCCTGTCACCGGAACCAACAGGTTCAACCCGTGTTACAGTTGCAGGTTTCAGCTGGTAGCTCTCAGAGTCTATTTTTTCAATGAGTTCTGAAACCTTTTTTATCTGGGAGATATCTCTTGGACAGAGGAGTACTCCATCTGTACCGTATTCAAGTGTTTCAAGTGCCACCTTGGCTTCATCATAATCTGAAACTGCTGCTATGAGTTTCACATCTTCTTTTTGAAGGTCTGCTATGATATTTTCAAGAGGTATGACTGTCCAATCCTTTCCAAGGAGTATGAGGTAGTCTGCAGTTCTTCCCAGGTAAGATGCGAGTTCTTCATGTTTTTTACTTGTTATTTCCACGTATGCAGCTACTTTTTTCCCCTTTCTTTTAAGGCTTGATATTGCTGCAAGATCCTTTGATTCTGACAGGTCCGTGGGTATTATAAGGGTTCCATCACCCTCTCCATTCCTTCCAACAAGAACTATATCTGCGCCTTCAACATCAGAGATGATTGTAACGTTTCCAAGTTTTTGAATCTTTTCAACATCTGTGAAGTCAACGATGTGATCCGTGCCTGATTCCAGGGCCGTTGTTATTGCTTCCTTTTTCCTGTCCCAGTTTGTACCCTCAACCATTATCCATGCGAATTTCATGAGTTTAACCTTCCCTTGAGCTTAAAAAAAATGAACTCTGTTACCCATTTAATATTTTAAGGGCTTCATCAACATCTAAATTGTTGTGAACTATTCCTGCAATTGCCATTGTTGTTTTTTGTGGTGATCTGGCCTGGAATACATTTCTTCCAATTGCAACTCCTGCTCCACCAACATCAACTGAGTTTTTAACCATTTCAAGAAGTTCACGGTCTGTTTCAACCATTGGACCGCCTGCTATTACAACTGGAACTGGACATCCATCAATAACCTCTTTGAAGGTATCAGGGTCTCCTGTGTAGTTGGTTTTTATGATATCTGCACCGAGTTCTGCTCCGGCCCTTGCAGCGAGTTTAACAACCTCAACATCGTGTTCGTTTGTGATGTTCTGTCCGCGTGGGTACATCATGGCTATGAGGGGCATTCCCCAGTTGTCACATATCTCTGAAATGCTTCCAAGCTTCATGAGCATTTCAGGTTCTTTTTCTGATCCAATGTTCACATGAACTGATACTGCATCTGCACCTATTTTAAGGGCTTTTTCAACGGATGTTACAAGCACCTTGTTGTCAGGGTCAAGTCCCAGGGATGTACTTGCTGAAAGGTGTATTATAAGACCTATATCTCTTCCATATCCTCTGTGGCCGCATCCAACCATTCCTTTGTGCATGAGAACTGCGTTTGCTCCGCCGCTTGCAACTTCATCTATCGTGTCGGTCATGTCAATAATTCCAGGGATTGGGCCTACAGATACTCCGTGGTCCATTGGTACTATTACACATCTTCCTGTTTTTCTGTTCAGTATCCTTTCAATCCTGATTCTTTTACCTATCATGAAAACACTCCTATAAACACTCTTAGTTGATTTTTGAAGACCAAAGTTTGAATTCCTTCAACCTTGGTGGGATTCCATCATTTCCAGATGATTCCAGCCATCCCTCACGAGATTTTATCACCTCATCTGTTGAAGATGAATGAACGAAATCTAAAAGTCCTCTGTTTCTTATTATGGTATTTTTGGGTTTTAAAGTTGACGACCATATGAAAAAGACCTTGAAAACTGTGTCGGGATGGTATCCCCCTCCAAGATCCACGGATAAAAGGTCACACCGTCCAACTTCCCTGATTTTCTCAGCCACAGCTTCCAGTGTTTCATGGAGCCTGACATCGGCTTTGGTGAATTCAAGGTTTGGATTTTCTTTTTCAAGTGATTCCATTGGCTTGACTGCCTCTGGACTGTTGTCAAGGGCAAATATTTTTCCATCCTTGTTGAGTTTTGAGATGATCCTTGTGGAGTTACCAACGTGGCATCCAAGCTCCACAACCACATCATCTGCTTGTATAATATCTCTTAATACTTCCCTATAAACTTTGATATCGTAAACTATCTTTATCATACGAGGCCTCAAATCTTGTATAGTACCACCTTTTTGTTATAAAAGAATTTAAAAGGGCACTCTTTTGATTATGAGTTTCTTTTTTATGGTTCTAATCATTTACTAATGGGATTACCATTGCAATAAGTTAAATTACATTTATATCGGTTTTTATTAATTTATGCTTCAGCTTTAAATTATTTTTTATGAAAGTAACAACCATCTTTATATATTATTTCCATTTCAATTAGATTATCACAACGTTAATCAATGTGATAATAACATAAAATTTCAATTGTTTAATGACGTTTGTAAAGAAAAAAATCTATTGTACAGGCTAAAAGAAAAGTTTATTTACTACTTTGCTATAATTAAAATAATTACGTATTAATATAATGAATAAACATGATGAATTAGTATTTCATGTTTGTACTGATTTTTATATTCAATCTCAAAAAAAAATTAGATAAAATTTGGATAACTCATATAAGAGGTGATAGACATGCGTGATATGTTCAATGCAAAATCAGTTGCAGTGATAGGTGCATCGGAGACAAAGGGTAAAATCGGATACGATATTATGAAGTCCCTTTTGAATTACTACAAGGGAAAAATTGTCCCGGTGAATCCTAAAGGTGGTAAAATACACGGAATTCCCGCGTATACCTCCATAAAGGAACATGGTCCTGTAGATCTTGCAGTTATAACCATACCATCCCATATAATCCCAGCAACAGTTGAAGAATGTGGAGAAACTGGAATAAAAAATATCGTAGTGATCTCAGCCGGATTCAAAGAAGTTGATGAAGAGGGAGCCAGACTTGAGAACCAGCTGGTGGAGATATGCAAAAAATACGGTATAAAACTCGTTGGTCCTAACTGTTTGGGTATAATGAATACTTACAACGATATGAATGCATCTTTTTCTTCTGATATTGCTCATAAAGGTAAAATATCATTCATGACTCAGTCCGGAGCCATAATGGCTGCTATTCTTGATTATGCTGATAAAAAGAATATAGGATTTTCCAGAATCGTCAGTCTTGGAAACAAGGCAGTCATCAATGAAAACGATTGCATGAAGGACTTCATGGAAGATAAAAACACCAACGTTATAACAGCCTACCTTGAAGGTATCGTTGATGGTCCGGGTTTCATAGAAGCCAGTAAAAAAGCTTCAAAGAAAAAACCTGTTCTCGTTATAAAATCTGGAAGAACATCCAAGGGATCTGAAGCAGTTTCCTCCCATACAGGTACAATCGCTGGTTCTGACTCTGCATATGAAGCAGCATTCTCCCAGTGCGGAATCATACGTGTAAATTCCCTTGACGAGCTCATGGATTACAGTAGTGCCCTGGCATTATCCCCACTTCCAAAGGGAAATAGAATAGCCATACTCACAAATGCAGGTGGTCCTGCAATTATGACCACAGACGTTGCAATAAAAACTGGTCTTGAACTTGCTCAGCTCACCTGTGAGACCAGGCAAAAGTTGAAGGATGGATTACCTGAAACTGCAAGTGTTAAAAACCCAGTTGATGTACTGGGGGATGCAAGTCCAGAGAGATATGCATTTGCCCTTGACACTGTTTTAGAGGATCCCAACGTGGATGGAGTGATCTACCTGGTAACACCACAATCAGTTACCGATGCTGAGGGAATTGCCAACGTTGCAATTGAACACGCTCAGAAATCTGAAAAACCAATTCTGTGCAGTTTCTTTGGAGGAACCAGCTTTGAAGGTGCAGAAAAACTTCTAGCAGAAAAACAGATACCCAATTACCTGTACCCTAAACGGGCTGTAAAAAGCATGAAGAAACTCTACGATTACAGCATCATCAAGGATCAGGAATATCCTAAAGCTCAGGAATTCAACGTTGATAAGGTTGCAGTTAAAAACATAATTGAAGATGCTAAGGAAAAGGGTATGCACACCCTTGGTCTTGAATCATTTGATATACTGAAGGCCTATGGAATTCCAACAGTGGGCACTGCCATCACAACAACAGTTGAAGATACAGTAAAAGCTGCTGAGGAAATTGGATATCCCCTGGTTATGAAAATTGTTTCTCCACAGATCTCACATAAATCTGATGTTGGTGGAATCAAACTCAACCTCACGAGTGCAGAGGAAGTCAGGACAGCTTACGAGGATATGATGGAAAACATACCTAAGAAAGAACCTGAAGCCAACCTTGAAGGTGTTCAACTACAGCAAATGCTTTCAGGTGGTATGGAGGTTATCATAGGTATGGTTCAGGACCCTGCCTTCGGCCCAATGCTCATGTTCGGACTGGGCGGTATATACGTTGAAGTGTTGAAAGACGTTAAATTCGCAATTGCACCTGTAAATGAAATGGACGCCGAGGATATGATAAGTGGAATCAAAACTCATGAACTCCTTGAAGGTGCAAGGGGAGATAGTGCAAAGGATATTGAATCCATTCTGGACATAATACTAAGAATTTCACAGCTCGTCACAGACTTCCCAGAGATCAACGAATTTGAAATCAACCCATTGATGGTATTTGATGAAGGAAAAGGAGCATTAGCTGTTGATATGAGGTTGATGTTGAAAGAAGGCAAATCTAACGACCTTTTACAGCCTTCTGAGAGATCAATGAAATTGAAATCATCCCATTAAGGTCTTTGATATAAATTGGATCACTTATAGGGATTGATCTGGTATATTAATCCCCTTTAAATCCTTTTTTTTATCAACCTTCCAAATAGGATCATCCCACTATTTTTTTTGTCCCACTATTTTTTTTCAAACCTGCATTCTAATTTATAAATCTTTAAAGTGGATGTGCTTTATAGGTTAATATAGTTGAATCCATTAAAATGCTATTAAAAAAAGTTTTAATAATGATCCATCTCATGAATGGGTTTGGGAAGGCACACAATTTTCTATAATTGATTTAATAATATTATAAACTTAAATATCATGTCGAATAAAAAAATATTAATAAAAAAAATAGAAAATTAAGCTAATGAGCAATTTAATGTCACAATACGGGCTGAGGGAAAAATATGACAGAAGCTGAAAAGAAAGAGTTGGGAAATGAACTTGAAGAACTTCACAGGGAAAAAGAAGAGTTAGTAGAACAGATCCGTGAGCTTGACAGATTAAAGATTGAAAAACTGACAAAAGAAAATGAAGACCTAGAAAAAAGGGTTGAATGGCTGGATAAAGAAGCTAAAAAAGCTGAAAGGGAAAAGGATAACTTTTTAAGGCAAGTTAAAAATTCCAGGCACAGAAAATGGTTCAACAGCTTTAAAATGATAAGTCTTATTGGAATAATTGATCTTTTAATAATTCCAATTGTTGTTTTCCTTCTCGGACTTCACATGCAGTGGATATTCATAGGAATGGGCCTTGTAACCTTCTTTGGTATACTTCTCGTTGCAAACTACATGTCTGGAACTTCACCCTTCGACACAGGTGAAATACGCAAAGCACTTACAGGTGCATTCATAACAGTCTACTTAACCTTTGTGCCCATTGTAACCTTTGAAGGAGCAAAAATAACCGGAACATCTGCAAATACAGTTATAGCCAACTTCACATGGATCGTTGGGATCATAATCATATTCTACTTCGGATCAAGGACAGTTGAAGCCTACGTAAATGGTAAAGGTAAATAAAGAGGATAATACCAAAAATAAATTCAAAAAAAGTAGAAGAACTAAAATCTTCTAAACCTATTTTTTTATATTTCTTTTAAAAGGGATTCAGATTAAATGACAAAGACATTGTAAATGTCTAAAAAAAAATCTACTGAAACCTTGGAGGATTTCTAGTAAAAGAAATACTTTCCATAATGACCTGAAAAAAGTAGGAAACTGAGATCAGGTTGTTTCTTAAATTTCGCATGTTTTTTTTACATGTTTTCCAGCTTTGAACCTGCTTTTTTATAGATCTCATTCATCTGATCTTGCAGCACTATCACCTGCAAGGTAACCTGTTGAAAAGGCTTCCTGCAAATTGTAGCCACCTGTGGGTGCGCAAAGATCGATTATTTCACCTGCAAAATATATTCCCTGACATATATTTGATTCCATTGTTTGAGGGTTTATCTCTTTCTTTGAAACACCCCCACAAGTTACCATGGCCTTTTCAAGTGGTAAATGTCCTGTTATAGTCAAGGGCATGGATTTTAGGATGTTTAACATGGAATTTCTTTCATGCTTACTTATCTGGTTGAGGGTTTTATTTGGATCAAGATCTCCAAGTTCTAGAAATACAGGGATAAGGCGGTTGGGCATTAAAAACTTAAGGAAATTCTTCATGTAAGTTTTTCCATGTTTTTCAAATTCTTTTAAGAGTTCCTCTTCAAGGTCTTCCCTTCCAATTTCAGGTTTCAGATCCATGAGAAGCTGAACTTCCCCTTTTTCAAGTGCTGAAACTACCTCCAGACTTAAATCAAGAACTGCAGGTCCTGAAATTCCAAAGTGGGTAAATATAACATCACCCTCACCAGAGGCTATCTTCTTTTTGCCCCTCTTAAAGGTTAAGCCAACATCTTCAAGGGATGTTCCCTGAATATCCCAAATCCATTTCTCCAGGGTTTTAAGAGGTACTGAACCCGGTTTCAATGGAAGGATCCTGTGGCCCAGTTCACTTGCCACCCTGAAGCCGTCACCTGTGGATCCTGTTGCAGGATAGGAAGCTCCACCAGTTGAGATAACAACACATTTTGCCTTTAAAGAGCTATTATCAAAATTGAGTTTAAAAGAAGTTTCATCTTCATTTCCCAAAACATCAACATGGGACAGACGATGATCGTAAAGTATTGAAACACCGGCTTCTTTTAAACATGATCTTAAAAGATTTAAAACAGAATCTGCATCATCTGTAACTGGGAAAACTCTGCCCCCATCTTCAACCTTTAAATTCAGACCTCTGGATTTGAAAAATTCCATTGTATCCTTGTTTGAAAAGGATTTAAATGCAGATCTTAAAAATGACCCCTTTCTACCGAATTTTTCTATAAATTCACTGGTCTCTGCAGTGTTTGTGAGGTTGCACCTGCCACTTCCTGTTATGAGAAGTTTTCTTCCCAGTGAATCGTTCCTCTCAATCAGCACCACATCTTTTTTAAGTTCTGCTGCATGGATTGCAGCCATGATACCTGCAGGTCCTCCTCCAACAACAGCCACATCATAGTTTTTCACGTAAATCCCTCTCCTTAAGTTCAGTATTATTTCTATCTTTATTCTATCCACTTAATTAATGAATTATCTGTATGATTAAGAAAATTTTATTAAAAAAATTGATTTAAACACTTAAAATTACGGTAATTACTATTAAAATTAGTTTTAATAAAAGAATGTAAACAAAAAAAATGATGCAAAAGTTTTGAACTCCATTTAAGGAGTTTACCTTTTGATCAACATTTTCTTGCAAATGAAAATTTGCAAGTTTGCAGAACTTGTTCCGCAATTTTAAAAAGATTGTTTTGAAGGTTGGTTATGGTGTTAACCGCCTTCTGTCCCTTGGGAAGAGCACTGTTTCCCTTATGTTCTTTGCACCGGTCAGGCACATTGTGAATCTTTCAGCTCCAAGTCCCCATCCTGCATGTGGTGGCATTCCGTATTCAAATGCTGCAAGGTACCTGCTGAATGAATCTGGGTTTAGTCCCTGTTTTTTGATCTTCTCAAGGAGCAGGTCGTGCTGGTGCACCCTCATGGCTCCTGAGGATATTTCAAGGTCCTTGTACATCAAATCGAAAGCACAGCTCTTCTCTGGGTCTTCAAAGCCAGGCATTACGTAGAATGGTTTTATGGATGTTGGCCATTCTGTTATGAAGTAGTAATCATCCATAGCTTCTCCCATGGCCTTTTCAGCTGCCCTTGAAAGGTCTTCCCCATGCCTCATTGCTACTCCCTTGGAGTTGACAATATCAATGACTTCATCGTAGGTCACACGTTTGAATGGAGTTTCTGGTACCTCTAATTCTACTTCAAGGGTTTTCAGGGCATCTTCACAGTGTTTTTTAACGTCATCTATGGCCTTACACACCAGTTCCTCAAGTATGTTCATTGCATCTTCATGATCAGTGAAGGCTGTTTCCACATCTATGGATACTGCTTCGTTGAGGTGTCTGAGGGTGTCGTGTTCTTCTGCACGGAATATTGGTGCTATTTCAAATACTTTGTCAAAACCTGAACCCATCATCATTTGTTTGTAGAGCTGTGGACTCTGACCAAGGAATGCTTCCCTCTCGAAGTAGGTTATTGGGAATAATTCTGTACCTCCCTCTGTTGCAGATGCAACGAGTTTTGGAGTGTTGATCTCTGTGTATCCCCTTGATTCCAGAAAGTTTCTGATTGAGTGGAACATCCTGCTTTTTATCTTGAATATTGCACTTACGTTGTGTTTTCTAAGGTCTAAAAACCTTGAATCAAGTCTTGTGTCGATCTCTGCATGGGTGTTGCCTGTTGTGTCAAGTGGTAAGGGTAGTTTTGATTCATTTAATAGTTTTATTTCCTCTGGAATGATTTCAACACCGTTTGGTGCCTTTCCAGATTCCTGAACAAGTCCCCTGACTGCGATTACTCCCTCTTTTTTGAGTTTCTTGATCTCTTCAAAGAGTTCAGGTGAAACCTTTTTACTTGGGGCTGTTATCTGTATCAGTCCATCCCTGTCCCTTAAAAGTACGAATATTATACCGCCTAAATCTCTTATCTCGTGTACCCATCCCATGAGCACTATTTCTTCACCGTTTATCTCGGGTTTAACGTCTTTTGTGTAGTGGGTTCTTCTCCAGTTTTCCAATGAATCTGTCAATGTAATTCACCTCTAAAAAATATTTTAAGCTTTATTTTGATTTCATAACTTTATTTAATGTTGATTACCTTGTTATTGGTTTATATCCTGATTTCTAAGATCATTTAATGTCTTGCTTTTAGGATCTTATGAATGAATTCAAAAGAATATGAATAATTCTATCAATAGTTTTATCCTAACCAGTATATAACCCATTGCAGTAGATAAAAATGGAATTTTAAATAGGATCTGAAATTTTTTTTAATGCATGTTCCTAGTGCTGTTAATTCTTTTATTGATGTTCTTAAATGATGTTGATTTTTTTTTGAACTCATCACTTAGTTTCATATCATCTTTTGCTCGTCACATGATCCAAACGTTTTTTAAATGATTCTGCGTGTGCATAGAGGCCTTCGTACTCTGCAAGATCAACTATTACATCTTTAAGGCTTAAAACCCCTTTTTCGGATAGTCTCTGTACTGTTGGTTTCTTTATGAATGATTCTGCAGACAGTCCTGAGTACATCCTGGCACATCCAGATGTTGGGAGAACATGGTTGGTTCCAGAGCCGTAGTCTCCTGCTGCCACAGGTGTGAGTCTGCCTAAAAATATTGATCCTGCATTGTTTATGGAATTAAGTAGTTTTTCAGGATTTTCTGTTGTTATTATCAGGTGCTCTGGACCGTATTCATTTGAAAAATCAACTGCCTCTTCAATGGAGTTTGTTACAATGATCCTCCCATACCTCTCAAGGGATTCTGTTATGATTTCCCTGCGCTCCATGGATCCTATTTTCTCCTGAATTTCCGTGTTAACTGCCTCTGCAGTGTCCATTGAATCTGTAACAAGAACTGATGCTGCATTTGGATCGTGCTCTGCCTGTGCCATCATATCCAGTGCCACGTATTCGGGATCTGCTGTTTCATCTGCAATTATGAGAACTTCTGATGGGCCTGCAGGGAAATCTATGTCAACTGCTCCGTAGACCATTTTCTTTGCTGCTGTGACAAATACGTTTCCAGGCCCAACTATTTTATCAACCTTTGGAATGGTTTCTGTTCCATAGGCCATTGCAGCCACTGCCTGGGCACCTCCAACCATGTATATCTCATCAATACCCGCTATGCTGGCTGCTGCAAGGATTATATCGCTGACAGTGCCATCTGGGCCAGGAGGGGTGCAGCAGACAACTCTTGGAACTCCCGCCATCTTTGCAGGTATGGCTGTCATTAATATGGTTGATGGATAAATTGCCCTGCCTCCTGGAATGTAACATCCAACTGAGTCCAGGGGTCTGATTATCTGCCCGGCAGTTATGCCTTCATCAACCTCAATGAACCATTCTTCAGGTATCTGGGCCTTGTGAAATTTTTTTATATTATCTGAAGCTTTTTTAAGGGCATTTAAAACCTTTTCATCGATGCTGAAATTTTTTTTGTTTATTGATGCTTTTTTAACCCTTAAATCCTTGAGTTCAACTTTGTCGAACTTTTCTGTGTAATGTTTAAGTGCCACGTCACCCCTTGCTCTCACATCGTTGATTATCTCCCCAACTGTGCCTGTGACACGGGTATCATCAAGTTCTGAACGTTTTAAAAGCTCATTCCTTTCTTTATCAGTTAATTTTATGATTTCCATGGGTACCACAACTCGATTTCCTATTGATATAATATTATTCTGTTTAATTTTAAAATAAAAATCTTAAATGAAGGTTAAGTTGAAATGTTAAATGAAGGTTACTTGAAATGAATTTTTTTTAAATGAATTTGCTAATGTATTGATTGATATGTACCGATCTTATGTATTTTTAATTTTAATATCTAATTTTTAACAGTATTATCTTTTAACAGCATTGATTTAAATGAAAATCAATATCAATTTGATAATATAGTTTGAGGATGTACCTTCTGAGATGTACTTTCAAGATTACTTTGATGTTGATTCTTAATTATAATTTGTTGTATTGTACTGTTGATGTACTTACTACTAAAATTTATACCCCCTTCATTCAGGGTTATAGAAATTCTTGCTTCACAGAATATAATTATTAATTTTGGTTCAATTGTTATTTAGGTTTCATTGATTCTCTTTAATAGACAAGGACTTAAATTGTTACCTACAAAAACTTTATCTGTAATAGATGCTAAAGATCGTATTGGCATGAAAATACTTGTTAATAGTAGACAACTAGTCTTTATTGCTTCTTTTATGAGATGTGCTGTACCAATAGTATATATAACATGCCTATATTAATCTTAATAATAAATCAAGGGGAAGGTGTCTGGTAAATATGTACAAGGATGAGCTCATACAACTGCATCAGTTTCTGGTATACGTTTTAAAATATCTTGATGATGAATATGAAGTGAAAGACGAGTGCAAAGAGTACCTGTGTCTTCATATAAGCCCCCATCACATTCACAGAACTAAAGCCGAACATAAACACGCTATTTTTGTATTATCCAATGCAATTTCTGAAATAATTGCAAACAACAACGGCGGAAGCTCTTCGAACATTTCGAATGGTCTTGCAGAACTTGTGAAACGATCAAAAAAAGAATTGATCAAATTCCAGGATGAAAACTCTCTAAAATACCAGAAACAGAAAATAAAACTGTAGATAATTTGCTTAAAAAAGTAGAAACATCTAAAATAGAAACATCTAAAAAATTCAGGCAACTGTAAAATCGTCACGTCAGATCATTGTAATACTTTTAAAATCTGTATTAAGATGTTAATTATGAAAAAAAATGATGAATAACGTGATGATTTGAATCTCCTGATTTAATAATTAAATACTCAATTTTAGAACAGAATAATCAATCAGAAAGTTCTTAAACTTCCATCAAACTTCTGATTTACAATTAAAAAAAAGCTATGGTTTACAAATTCAAAGCTATGGTTTATTAATTCAGGGTTTTATAAATTCAGATGATTTATAAACAAATCCTGACTACTTCATTGCACCTGTTTAGTTCTTACATTTATTATACTGATTTTTTTTATAACTGAAATTCCTGTGGATTAACACAGAATAAATCCTTTAAATACATCCATTAATATAGTATTTATTAAAATATTTATTAAAAAATACACTGTTTTATCAAAAACCAATTCATTGATTAGTTGTCAAAAAAAATTTGGATGTACTACCATGAAAGCTATAAGAAATATGGTATGCCTGGTTGACGGAGAGCACTACCTTCCCGTCACAAAATCTGCACTGGACACCCTGGACAGCCTTGAACACAACGAAGTTGTTGCAGTTGTTTTTATAGGAGGTACAGAGAAGTTAAGGGAAGACTCTGAGGAGGGTGTTGTTGAAAAACTTGGAAGACCTGTTCACTTCGGTGATGACCCTCATAAAATACCCTACAACACAATAGTTGATGTTGTAAGGGACTACGATGCTGATGTGGTCATGGATCTGAGTGATGAACCCATAGTGGATTACTCAAAAAGGTTCAAAATTGCGTCGCTTGTTCTTGATATAGGTGTCCCATATGAAGGCCCTGATTTCAAGTTCTACCCCATTTCCGAGCATGATGTGCTGAAAAAACCATCCCTCAAGATCCTTGGAACTGGTAAGCGAATTGGTAAAACTGCAGTATCTGCATATGCAGCCAGACTCATACACAAAGAGAAGTACAACCCATGTGTGGTTGCAATGGGACGTGGAGGGCCTGAAGAACCTGAAATAGTTCATGGAGATAAGATCAAAATAACACCAGAGTACCTCATGGAACAGTCAGATAAGGGAGTTCACGCAGCATCAGATCACTGGGAAGATGCATTGATGAGCCGTATCTTAACCATAGGCTGTAGAAGATGTGGTGGTGGAATGGTTGGAGATGTTTTTATAACCAACATGAAGAAGGGAGCTCAGCTTGCAAATGAGGTGGATGCTGACTTCGTTATAATGGAGGGAAGTGGTGCAGCCATACCTCCAATAAAAACTGACAAACACATCGTCCTTGTGGGTGCTAACCAGCCCATCATAAACATTGAACTATTCTTCGGACCCTACAGAATTAAAAAGGCTGATCTCGCAGTTATAACCATGTGTGAAGAGCCAATGGCAAGTCCGGAGAAAGTTAAACGCATCGAAGAGTACATTAAGGATATAAATCCTAATGCAACTGTTATATCCACTGTTTTCAGGCCGAAACCCCTTGAAGATATAAGTGGAAAGAATGTTTTGTTTGCAACAACTGCACCTGATTCAATAAAAGATGTTCTTATCAAACACCTTGAAGATAAGTACAGCTGCAGAGTGGTCGGAACAACACCACACCTTTCAAACAGACCTCTGTTGCAGAAGGATATTGAAAGATATATTGATGAAGCTGATGTGATGCTCACAGAACTTAAAGCAGCTGCAGTTGATGTTGCAACAAAGGATGCGCTGAAAGCAGGTCTTGAAGTTGTTTACTGCGACAACATACCCCAGGTGATTGATGGAGAAGGTGAAAACCTTTCAGATGCTATTATAAATGTTGTTGACAGTGCAATTGAACATTTCAATGAAAAAGAGTAGGAAATTGGATTTAATGGAACTTCCATTTTCCTTTTTATTTAAGAAGATTTATTTTTAAGAAAATTTTAAAGAACTTATCCTTTTAGTGGTTTAAAAAAGTTTAGGGGCCATCACGATATTATTTAGGTACTCTTTTTACCTAATTATTTTCTTTTAGGTTCACCTTAATTTAAGTCCCTCCCTTTAAAAGTGGCTCTTCAAAACCAGATAATCACAAACTATTTATAGAACCTCTAACCCATCGATAGATTACAAGAGACTAGGAGATGATAATGTGGCACAATTAGGCGGACAAGGCCAACAAGTTATAATACTACCAGAAGACACTTCAAGGCTTCTGGGACGAGATGCTCAGAGAATGAACATAATGGCAGGTAAATTACTTGCAGAAACTGTCAGAACAACATTAGGTCCTAAAGGAATGGACAAAATGCTTGTGGACGGACTCGGAGACATTGTTGTGACAAACGACGGTGTAACCATCCTTAAAGAAATGGACATCCAGCACCCTGCAGCAAAAATGCTCGTTGAAGTTGCAAAAACCCAGGAAGATGAAGTGGGCGACGGAACAACAACAGCAGTTATAATAGCAGGAGAACTCCTCAAAAAAGCAGAAGGACTCCTTGAACAGGACATACACCCAACAGTTATTGTAATGGGTTACAGGAATGCAGCAGCAAAAGCTCAGGAAATCCTCGAAGACATTGCATTTAATGCAGACGACAGGGAAACCCTTAAACAGGTTGCAATGACTGCAATGACAGGAAAAGGAACAGAAACCGCAAGGGAACCATTAGCAGAACTCATAGTGGCTGCTGTTAAACAGGTTGAAGAAGACGGTGAAATAAACAGGGACAGCATACACATACAGAGGATCCAGGGAGCTACAGTAGCTGAATCCGAAATAGTAAACGGTGTTGTTCTTGACAAAGGTAGGTTAGACCCATCCATGCCAAAAGATTTGCAGGATGCAAAAATTGCACTCTTAAAATATCCAGTTGAAGTGAAAGACCTTGAAACTGATGCTAAAATCAAATTAACTGACCCAGCACAGATGCAGGCATTCATAGAACAGGAAGAACAGATGATCCGTGACATGGTTGACAAGATCATAGCAAGTGGAGCAAACGTACTCTTCTGTCAGAAAGGAATTGACGACCTTGCACAGCACTACCTTGCAAAAGCAGGAATACTTGCAGCTAAAAGGGTTAGAAAATCTGACATAGAAAGGCTGGAAAAAGCAACGGGTGCAAAGGTTGTAACCAACATCGACGACCTCACCCCTGAAGATCTTGGTAACGCAGGCCGTGTCTACGAGAAAAAGATATTCGACGAACTCATGATCTTCATAGAAAACTGCAAAGATCCAAAGGCTGTTTCCCTCATACTCAGGGGCAGCACCAAACACGTTGCAGAAGAAGTTGAAAGAGCAGTTGAAGATGCACTCGGCGTTGTTTCAGCAACAGTTGAAGATGGAAAAGTCGTTGCAGGTGGAGGAGCACCAGAAATAGCAATAGCCAAAGCCTTAAAAGACTACGCTGACACCATAAGTGGCAGAGAACAGTTAGCAATAGCTGCATTTGCAGAAGCACTGGAAGTTGTACCAAAAACCCTGGCTGAAAACGCAGGACTCGACAGCATTGACGCACTTGTGGACCTCAGGGCTGCACACGAAAAATCCTCATACATGGGACTGAACGTGTTCAAAGGCGGTGTAACTGACATGAAAGCTGCAAACGTCATTGAACCTAAACGTGTTAAAAAACAGGCAATACAGTCCGCTGCTGAAGCAGCAGAGATGATCCTGAGGATCGATGATATGATAGCATCCTCCAAATCTGGACAGCCAAGCCCAGAAGAGATGGCAGCTGCTGGAATGGGCGGAATGCCTGGTGGAATGCCACCAATGATGTAATATCAGCATTAGTGGGATGTTTTAAAACTTCCCCACCATTTTTACTTTTTTTTATGAAACATTAGCTTCATTTTATTTTTCTAAGTCCCTTTTGATCTATAAAAAAAAAATCCCTATTTTTTAATCTATCAAATTTTGAAGAGTTTTTATTTTCATTCAAATTTTTACTCTAAAAAAAATGTTTAATGATAGGGTTAACATAAATAATGGTGTATACAGTTTAAATTTTTTTAAAGCCGTGCTTATAATAACGTGCTTATAACAAACTTTACAAAAATTTTTTTAATTGCTGACCACGGGGTTGGTGTATTCAATTGCAGGAATACAAGATATTCGTTAAAAAAATTGGATTGGTCGGGATAAGCAGTATACTGGCAAGTTTAAGCCCCCTATTTTTACTTCCAATTTTAACTCAAACACTTACAGCATCTGAATATGGTGCATGGAACCAGTTCACAGTGACCATGACCATAATCCCTGCTGTAGCATCTCTGGGCCTGCCTTACACCATGGTACGATACCTTGCAGCCGCAGAGGATATGGATGAGATAAAGGAAGTGTTTTACTCCCTTGGATTTGCAACATTATTTGGAAGTTTGGTTGTGTCCATACTCATACTGCTCCTTGCAAAACCCGTTGCAAACCTTCTCTTTGAGGGTAATATTATTATCAGCCTAATTTTATCCGCCGTGATATTTTTAAACGGTTTAATACTGCTTTTTTTTGATTATTTCCGTACTTTTCAGGAGATGAAAACCTACTCCATTTTCACATTTGCGCAGGCCTACCTAACAGTGATCATCATTGCCATCCTCATTTCAATGCATTACAGTATAACTGGAGCTGTAGTTGGAGTGCTAATAACACAGTTAATTACCTTCATTGTAATGTACCTGCCAATACTATCTAAAATTGGGTTTAAAATCCCTGAATTTCATAATTTAAGGGAATACCTTAATTTTGGTTTGCCAACAATTCCCAGCAATATTTCATTCTGGATTCTGGATATAGCAGACCGTTACGTCATAGGATTACTCCTTGGACTTTCATTCGTTGGTTACTACTCTGCAGGCTACCTCCTTGGAAACATCATATCCCTGATACTGTCTCCATTTTACACAGTTCTGCTTCCAATACTATCCAAATACTATGCCCAGAACCGTGTGCACGATGTGAAACGTCTCTTGAATCATTCAATAAAATTCTTCCTCATGGTTTCAATACCAACCTTCGTTGGTCTGTCAGTTCTGGCAAAACCCATACTCAACCTGCTTTCAACACCGGAGATAGCCTCAAATGGATATATTGTAGTGCCCATAATTGCCCTTGGAGGTATCTTCTTTGGAGTTTATGGTATAATTTCCCAGATCGTTGTTCTTGAACATAAAACCAGGATAACTGGAAATATATGGATAATATCTGCAATTTTAAACGTTGTATTGGATGTCACCCTTGGATTCAAATTTGGGATCATTGGAGTGGCATTTACAACACTTCTGGTCTACATATTTTCCTTCCTTCTAACAGTGTTCTACTCATTCAAGTACATCAGATGTACATTTTACTTCGGCTTTCTTACAAAGAGCATAGGGGCATCAATTTTAATGGCATTTGTCTTACTATTCATCAATCCCCAGAAACCCTTAAGCATTCTTTTGGCATCAACTGCAGCCTTCATATTTTACATCGTTGTTCTCAGGTTGGTAGGGGGCATAAGAGATCATGAACTGATATTTTTCAAAAGCGTGGCCCTGGACGTTTTTAGAAGTATGATAAAACCCTTTAAAAAATTACAATAATTAATGAAATTAGGGCATATTATTAGATAAATTAAAAGACAAATATTGATTCAAATAATTATCATAATTAGAGAGGTGTATTTTATGTTGGGAAGAAATCAGGAAAAAAATTCAAATACTGAGGATGTAACCTGTGAAGAAGCCTTAAAAATGATAAAAGAGAATGAAAATAATCCTAATTTTGTTATTTTAGATGTTAGAACACCCGAAGAGTACGCTGAAGATCATTTTGAGGGTTCCAAAAACGTTGACTACAACTCCCCAGATTTCATAAATAAGCTTGAAGGGATGGATAAAAACAGCACATACATAGTTTACTGCAGATCCGGTGTGAGAAGCCGTAATGCAGCTAATAGCATGAGTAAAGTTGGATACAGTAAGATTTACAATGTTCTTGGAGGAATAATGGATTGTAAAGCTAAAGGGGTGAAGGTTGTAAGATGATCCATTAATCTATCTTTAATCATTGATTCAAGTTTTAATTATTTTTATTTAAGCCTGAGAATAATCAAATTCAATAAAATTAGTATGAAATAAATAAAAAAAGGGTTGACGCTGATTTTAAAAATCAGCGTGACATTATGTGTACAGCTGCGGTTCCACCGGTTCCACCAATGTTGTGGGTCATACCGATTTCAACATCATCGATCTGTCTTTTACCTGCTTCTCCACGAAGTTGCCATACGATTTCAGCTGCCTGAGCAATTCCAGTTGCACCTAATGGGTGTCCTCTGGCTTTAAGACCTCCAGATGGATTTACTGGTATTTCACCATCGGGCTGGGTCATTCCATCCTCAATTGCAGGTCCGCCCTGTCCTTTTTCAACAAATCCAAGGTCTTCTATTGCAAGGAGTCCGTTTATACTGAAGCAGTCATGAACCTCAACAACATCTATGTCCTTTGGTGTTACACCAGCCATTTCATAGGCTTTCCTGGATGCATGGATGGTTGAATCTATGGTTGTTAGGTCCCTCCTGTCGTGGAGTGCTATTGTTCCTGAAGCCTGTGCAGATGCTTTTATGTAAATTGGTGTATCTGTGTATTTCTTTGCATCTTCTGCTGGGCAGAGTATAACACCTGCAGCTCCGTCTGAAACTGGTGAGCAGTCCAGGAGTGTTAATGGATCTGCCACCATACTGGCGTTTAGGACTTTGTCCACTGTTATCTCCATTGGGAACTGTGCAAGTGGGTTTTTTGCAGCGTTTTTGTGGTTTATCACTGAGACCATTGCCAGTTGTTCTCTGGTTGTTCCGTATTCATGCATGTGACGCCTTGCCATCATTGCGTAGAGTGATGGGAATGTTACTCCCTGCTGTGCTTCCCATTCCTGGTCAGATGCAGTTGCAATTGCTGGAGTTGGATCAACAACATCTGTCATCTTCTCAACACCTGCTGAAATCACAATGTCGTGGAAGCCTGATGCAACAGCCATTATACCGTTACGTAGTGCTAAGCCCCCTGATGCACATGCTGCTTCCACACGTGCACATGGTATTGGTGTGAGTCCAGAGTGGTCTGCTATCAGTGAAGCTATGTGTTCCTGACCAACAAAAAGACCTGCAGACATGTTACCAACGTACATTGCATCCAGATCGTCTCCTTCAATATTTGCATCTTCAATAGCTTTCATCCCTGCTTCAGCTATTAGATCCCTGAATGATTTGTCCCATAGTTCTCCGAATTTGGTCTGTGAGACCCCTATAATTGCGACATCTCTCAAATGAATTCCTCCATTTAATTTAAACTAATTTAAATTAATTTTTTTAAACTTCAAAAATATCAGATGGTCCCATTAGGACATCCTTATTTTACCCTTAAATTTAGCGTAAACTGCGTAATCAACGTAGTTCTTGTTTGCAACAAGTTCCCCTACCTTTGGAGCTTTTTCTCTTACTTCTTCAATTCTGTCGTTGACAGTGATACTGAATGCATCACTTCCAGCACCTGAACCGTATGAAACTGCCATCACCCTGTCACCTGGTTTGGCAATGTCCAGAACTGCTGCAAGGCCCAGTGGTGTTGCTCCAGAGTAGGTGTTACCTATGACTGGTGTTAAGAGTCCTGTTTTGTACTGTTCTTCGTTGAATCCCAGTTTTCTGGCTGCTCTGATGTAGAATTTTCCGTTGGGCTGGTGGAATATCACATGGTCGTAGTCAGAGGCTTCTGTTCCCATTTTATTGAAGAGGCCCTTTGCTCCTGATAGAACGTGTTTGAAGTAGGCTGGTTCTCCTGTGAACCTTCCACCGTGTTTAGGATAAGGTCTTCCCTCACGCCTGTAGAAGTCTGGTGTGTCTGTTGTGAAACTGTAGGTTCCTTCAAAGTCTGCAACAGTGTTTTCCTTTCCTATGATGTATGCTGCTCCACCTGCAGATGCTGTGTATTCAAGAGCATCCCCTGGAGCTCCCTGGGCTGTGTCTGCACCGATTGCAAGGCCGTACTCAACTATGCCTGAATCCACAAGTCCCATAGCTGCCTGCATTCCTGCTGTACCTGCTTTACATGCAAATTCCAGGTCTGCTGCAGTTAGTTCTGGCGTGGCTTCAATTGCCTCTGCAACGATTGTTGCGGTTGGTTTAACAGCGTAGGGATGTGATTCTGATCCAACGTAGACTGCTCCAATCTTTTTAGGGTCTATCATTGCCCTTTTAAGTGAGTTACGTGCTGCTTCCACAGATATTGTTGCTGTGTCTTCATCTGGAGCTGGCACTGATTTTTCGTTAACAACGAGTCCTCTTGAAATTGCCTTGGGATCATCTCCCCAGACCTTTGCTATTTCTTCAACTTTTATCCTGTATGAAGGTATGTAAACTCCATATCCTACAATTCCTGACATTTAATATCACCGTTTGAAATGGTTTATACAATCAGTTGATTCTTTTTCAATCTCAAAAAAATTGATTCTTTTATAAATTATAAATAGTTACTTTTTATAGATAGCTATTACTATTTATATTGATGTTGTTTTTTCAATTTAAAATTGTATCAATATCCAAATTTTGAATTTTTAAATTTGTTTTAATTGTATTTCCTATGTTGGCTCTTCTTAAAAATATAAATTGTGATCTGGAAGCCATATGAAATAAAAATTTCATAAAAGGGAACAATTAATTTATAAAATTCTATAATTATTTTTTTTAAAGTTCTGAGTACATTTCACTTATCTTCGTATCTTTTAAAGAGGATAGAATTTAAATAAATATAAGTAATAAAACATTGTTAAAAGGGATTTATAAATCTTGTTATTACTTAATCATACACCTTGCAGGAGTTACATTTTAAAAAAGAAGGATTAAAAATGGAGTTAAAAACTAAAGATGAAATGAGGAATGGGATATGGAAAATTTTAGGAAGTATGGAAGAATCCCAATCCCGGAAAAGGTTGTATGGAAGAATTCCGGACTTTCCAGGGTCTAAAAAGGCTGCAAAACTTCTCAGAAGCACCGATGAATGGAGTAATGCGAATGTGATATTTTCAAGCCCTGATACAGCCCAGAGCTTGGTTCGTGAATATGCACTTCTTGATAAGAAGATATTACTAATGGCATCCCCTAACCTGGAGCATGGATACCTTCTCATTAACCCCAAAAGTGCAGAGGGGAATGAAAAAATAGCTTCAACCAAGGAGGGTGCATTTAAATTTGGTGAAGAAATTGAAGAATTTCCAAGGGTTGACATGGTTGTTGAAGGATCCGTAGCTGTTGATCTGGAGGGAGGTCGGCTTGGAAAGGGAAAAGGATACGGTGATAGGGAAATATCCCATCTTTTCAGTGAAAAAGCCATAGATAATATGACTCCAATTGTAACAACCGTCCATGAGGTTCAGATCGTTGATAAAGTTCCAGAGGAAGTTCATGACAGACAGATAAATATGGTGGTAACACCAGAAATGATCATTAGGATTTAAAATGAAGTTTAATGTAAATTTAGAGTTCAAACTTCAAAATCAGTGCTAATACAAAGGATCCACATTTTTTTTAATAATATAAAAAAAAATTGATTTACCTGGAGCCCATTAGAATTTCACGATTAGTGAAAGAAACTGATCCCAATCAACTTTTTCTATAAATGAAAGGTTAACTTTACTCCGGAGGATTATTTCATTGAATTTATCCTGAAAATCCCCTTTTTTAAATGTTTCACCTGTTTTTAATTCTTCAACTTCAATTATAGAGTTTTTAAGTATATCCTCAGAATCTTCACTCTCTGTAAGATCGCCTACAATGTCCAAGTCACATCTCAATGATTCATTAAATTCAATACCTCTGTAGTAAAATTCTTTAAGCATGTTCCGTTGAGATACGAATTTATAAAGGAGTATTAGATATTCCTGAAGTTCCTGTAATTCATAGTGGTTTAATTCCATTTTTGATCTCCATAGATAGTTGAACCATTCATTATAAATAATTTGTAAATAGTGCTTTTCAGGCTTACTCAACCCTAATTCCATAGATTAAAAATAATTCCATAGATTACTTAAAAAATGTTGTTCAATTTAAAGAAAAATAATTTAAAAAAAGTTATTTTAATCCCCTATTCTCCACCTGTTATCACGTCCAGATCATGGAGTTTTTCCCTCTGTTCCATTTCATTGCCCTTTAAACAGTAGATGTTGAATATTTTACCCACATCAAGTGACTGGGCAAGTTCACAGTTTGGACATTCACATCCCTTAAACTCAGTTATGCATTCCTGACTTTTACCAAGGACACAGTAAAGACCTTCCAGGGCATTTTTAGAACATTCATTGTAGGTTGAGCATGTTCCACAAATACACATGTCTTTTAAGTCTTTTATAGTCTGGTTACGGTCTTCTTCAGACATTTCAATTACTTCTTTAAGTTTGGCTTCAAACTTATCCATAAAAAAACCTCCTTTTAAAGGAATGTTTAACTCATACTATTTTCCAATTCCCTCAAGCCTTTCCCGGAACTCCTTCCTGTGACGTTTTTCCTCATCCAGAATATGTTTCAAGACACCAACAACTTCTTCATCATCTATTATTTCAATTTGGTGGGTGTAAGTTTTTATTCCATCAGATTCAAGTTTTATCTGACGTTTCAACTGACTCTGGAGGTTTTCCTCCCCAAAATCAAGTTCCCTATGTTCCATTGTAGGTTTCCCACCCCTTTTGGTTATGAGGTCTGCAAGCCACCACATGTGACGCATTTCATCAACTGCTATGGCCTCTGTCACCCTGCTTGGATCACATTCATCCATTAAAAAAGAGTTCTGAGTGTATATCATTGAAGCCTCAAGTTCCCTTACAAAATCTTCATTTAAAAGAGCTATGATCTGTTTTTTCTCCAATTTTAAAACCCCCCATTTTTTAGAGTTCACTCAAATTGAATTCAATACATATTTTTTTTGGGCAGTTGGGCTGCAACACATTCATGAACAGCATTTTATGATTATTTTTTTGTAATTTCCAACTAATTTATTTATTGATTCATTGTGCTGGTCATTTGGAAAATTCAATTTCCTTCTTTTTTATGTAGGCAAGGCCCTGAAATATTGCAACCAGTTCCCCTGTATCATCCCTTATCTCAACTGTGTAGCTTCCAAGTTTGTGGTTTCTGGATATTTCCCTGGCCTCTGCAGTTAACGCACCACCCCTCGCTGCATTCATGAAGGATACATCGGCATTTATTGCCACAGAAACCTTACCATGAGAGTTTGATGCAACTGCGAAGGTGAAATCTGCAAGTGTGAATATTGCCCCTCCATGCACAGTTCCTATGCCATTGAAATGGTCATTACCTATCTCCATCCTGGATCTTGCATATCCCTCACCTGCTTCAAGAAGTTCTATACCCAGAAATTCTGCAAACCTGTCCCTTTTAAAAAATCGTTTTAAATCTTCGTCCAACACATGAATCACATCAATTATCTTATTTTAATAGATTTAGTACAATTGTTTAACCTTCTTTTATAAAATAATTTTTAAATTCTTTTTATTTTTTAAATAATTTCTTATTAAATAGGATATATTATTAAAATTCTTAAAAAATTCTTAAAAAAATTTACTTAAAATATTTGGATGTTTTAATATTTAATTTTTAATTTAATATGGAATTTTAACGTTTAAATGGATCATATGTGACCTTAATTTTATTTAAAGACCGCAGAATCTTCTTCCCCTTTTTTCAAGGTATCTTTGATGGTACTCCTCAGCTGTCCAAAATTTCTCTGCAGGCAGGATCTGGGTTACTACAGGATTCCTGTAACGACCGGAACTTTCTAATTCTTTCTTTGAATTTATTGCAGCTTCCTTCTGCTCTGGGTTGTGATAAAATATCACAGAACGGTACTGTTCACCTACATCAGGGCCCTGACGGTTGAGTGTTGTGGGGTCGTGGGTTTTCCAGAAAACATCAAGAAGCTCAGGGTATGAGATGAGCTCGGGGTTGTAGATAACTTCAACTGATTCAGCATGACCTGTTTGTCCTGAACAAACATCATTGTATGTGGGTTTTTCAAATTCACCACCAGTATAACCAACTTCAGTATCAACCACACCTTCAATCTGTCTGAATGTCTGTTCAACTCCCCAAAAACATCCTGCTGCAAAGGTTGCCCTCTGAAATTTACCTTCTCCAAGTTTTTCATCTGTCATAACAAACACCTTTTACTTAAAACCATATCAAGAACTGTGATTTGCTGTAAGTTTACTCTTACGTTTTCCATAGAAGTAATAAACAGTTAATCCAATTGAAAGCCATACTACAAATCTGAGGTGGGTTACAGTTGGAAGCTGTGTTATTAAAAATATGCAGAATACTATTGCAGCTGCAGGTACCACAGGTACAAGGGGGCACTTAAATGGCCGTTCAATATCAGGCCTCTGCCTTCTTAAAACTATAACTGCAGCTGAAACTAGGGTAAATGCTGCAAGGGTTCCTATGTTCACGAGCTCAACTATGTCGTTCAGTGGTAGAAATGCCGCAAGCACTGATGCCACCACACCTACAAGTATTATGCCATTTATGGGTGTTTTAAAGTTTTTATGAACTTTAGAGAATCTTTCAGGTAGCAATCCATCCCGTGACATTGCGAAGAATATTCTAGTCTGTCCGAACATGTTAACAAGGAGTACAGATGTTATACCGCAGAGTGCACCTACCGATACTATTATATCTGCCCAGTGTATTCCCACCCGTCCAAGTGCGTATGCCACAGGAGCAGCAGTTGTTTTGAAGTCAAGGTATGGGACCATTCCATTTAAAACAGCTGCAACTGCGATGTACAACATTGAACTGATTATAAGTGAACCTACAATTGCTATTGGAATAGTTCTCTGGGGTTTTTTAACCTCTTCAGCTGCAGTTGTGATTGCATCAAAACCAATGTAAGCGAAGAATATTATTGCAGCACCCTTGAACACTCCACTCCAACCGTAGGGCATGAATGGATGGTAGTTGGCAGGGTTTATGTAGTTCACTCCTATCATTAGGAAGATGAGTATAACTGCAACTTTTACTGTGACGATCACTGCATTGAAGTTTGAACTTTCCCTGGCACCCCTCACAAGCAGTCCTGTTATTACTGCTATGATCAAAACAGCGGGGAGGTTTATAATTCCCCCATTAATTCCAATGGGATTTATTAAAGAGGAAGGAAGGGTTAATCCCAGTTTCATGAATATGTTGACTAAGTAACTGGACCACCCAACTGACACGGCTGCAACTATAACCAGGTATTCAAGTATAAGATCCCAGCCAATGATCCATGCCCATATCTCACCTAAGGTCACGTAGCTGTAGGTGTAGGCACTTCCTGCAACTGGAACCATGGTTGCAAATTCAGCGTAGCATAGTGCTGTGAAAAGGCATGCTGCACCTGCTATCATGAAGGACAGGATAAGTGCAGGGCCAGAATAATTTGCAGATGCTATGCCCGTTAATATGAATATTCCCGCACCTATGATAGCACCTATTCCCATTAAAAGCAGACCTCCAGATCCAAGTACTCTTTTAAGGCCTTGGTCACCAGAACTTGCATCTAAAAGACTGCTTATGGGTTTTTTCCAGAATATCTTCCGAGTCATACTCCCCTTACCTTAAGTAATGCCTGAACCTTCAGTGGGTGCTCTGCACAGATAATTTGAATTAAAAAGTATCTATAGAAAAAATGGATCCCATTAGAAGTATTTTTATCAAGGGTTACATTCATCTTCATCTGATTTAGGGAAAGATACTGTAAATACAGTTCCTTTGGTTCTATCAAGTTCAATTTTACCATCTAATTGCATCACCAAACTGTTCACAAGCTTTAAACCCAGTGATTTTGTGTTTTTAAAGTCTATATCTTCAGGAAACCCGATTCCATTATCTGCAACTTTCAGAAACACAGTATCATTATTTTTGTAGAGTTCAACTGTAACTTCGCCCATTTTTTCATCTGGAAATGCATGTTTGAAAGTGTTTGTAACCAGTTCATTTATAATCAAGCCACATGGAATTGCTGTTTCCACATCAAAAAGAACAGGTTCCATTTTTTTCTTAATATTATCAGGGTTTATCCTGTGATTGTAGGAGAGACTGTCTACTAAATCTGACATGTACTGTTTAAAATCTATTTTTGACATGCTTTCAGATTTGTAGAGTTTTTCATGAACCATGGCCATGGATCTAATGCGGTTCTGACTTTCCTGAAAGAGTGTTCTTATCTTATCATCCTGGAGGTAATTGGACTGAAGGTTCAGAAGACTTGAGATGATCTGCATGTTGTTTTTAACACGGTGATGAACCTCCTTCAAGAGCAAATCCTTCTCTTTGATGGAATTTTTAAGTTCATTTTCAGTATCTTTCAACTTCGTGATGTTCATGAGGGAGAACAAACTTTTACTTGTTCCAGGTACCACTGAAACAGTTAGGAAAATATTTTTAACATGGTTATCCCTATCAACCAATTCAAATTCATAGCTCTTTGGAACTGAACCTTGATCTGCAAGCCGTAATCTGCGATACTCCTTCATAAGATCTATGTCTTTATCTGAAACGAACTGTTGCCAAGTCATTTTGCACTCAACTTCATCCCTGGAGTAACCACAGAGCTTTTCAAAGGCACTGTTTACAAGGGAAATTCTGTCATCTTCCTCAACTATGATGGTTGCAGCACCCCTATTCTCAAATATTGCTTTGTAATAATTTTTAGATTCTTTAAGAGCTTTTTCTATTTTTAACTGTTCTGTTATATCCTGGAATATACAGTGAGTTTGTTTGAAGTTTCCATCTTTATCATAGCTGATCCTTCCTGTGAATGAAACATTCAATCTGGATCCATCTCTGCATAACATCACAAATGTTACTCCAGAAATTTTTCCTGCTGCCTTGAAACGTGGAAAGTTAGTTCTAAAGTGTTCCCTGGATTCTGGTGTTAGAAAATCTCCAAACCAGTGACCTAAAACCTCCTCACGATCATACCCTAACTTCTCAAGCCATTCCAGGTTAACTTCTATTATAAATCCTTCCTGATTCAGGGATTGATATGCAAGGGGTGCCTCCCTGTATAATGTTTTGAATCTTTTCTCCTTTTTTCTGAGTTTTTTTTCTATTTTAGAGGTATGAATGGCCATTTCCACGGAACATCGGACTTCATTTAAATCCAGTGTTCTCAAGGGGTACAGGTAATTGTCTCTAAAGTTCTGGAAAGGTTTCTCATATTCTGGATTTAAAACAGTTATCACGGGGATTTTCAAGGTTTTAAGCAGTTCAACTGTTTCAAGATAAAGAGAATCTTCTTCTGGAGGATTTTCAATGAAAATTAGATCCGAATGAGATTCCATGGCTTTGTTGAGGGCTTCCTTCCCAAAACTGGATCCGTAAATGGTTTCATAACCTAAAGACTCTAAAACATGCCAAAGCTTAATTAAAAGGGGCTTTTCTTTGAAAACCAGCAGTATTCTTTCTTTGACCATTTTAAAACCTTCAAATAAAGATTAAATAATTTTTTTCATTAATTATATGTTTTCCAATCCTCAGTTTTCTTAATATAATCTTTGAACTTATTAAAATATAAAAATTTGCTTCTAATGTGAATATAATCACACAACATGAAAAATATCTTGAAGATGATCACCCTATCCAGTGGATAATAATTTTAGCCATGAAAGAGATATAAAACTCTTTAATGAAGAACAGAACTGTTGCCGAGATATTGAATAAAACTGCAGATCTTCTGGAAATGGATGGCACCAATTTCCGGACAAAAGCCTACAGAAGAGCTGCACATACAGTTGAATTCCTTCCAGAGGATATAAAATCTGTCAAAGATGAGGGAAAGCTTGAAGAACTTCCTGGAATTGGAAAAAACATAGCCAAAAAGATTGAGGAAATAATAGATACTGGTGGTCTGGAGTACTACGAAGATCTTAAAGCCATGTTTCCAGTTGATTTTGAGGAACTCATGTCTGTTGAGGGAGTTGGTCCGAAAAAAATAAAACTTTTTTATGACACCTTGGGTGTTAGAAACCTGAAAGATCTTGAAGATGCCGCCAGAAGGCATAAAATTCGAAGATTGAAGGGCATGGGGCCAAAAACTGAACTTCTTATTTTAAAAAATATCCAGTTTGCAAGGACAGATACCGGACGAAAACTCCTGGGCCAAATACTGCCCCTTGGAAAATCTCTTAAAGAAAAAATTAATGGATTGGACACTGTTTTCAAGGTTGAGATTGCAGGATCCATCCGAAGAAGAAAAGAAACAGTGGGAGATATAGATCTGCTAGTTGTAGCAGATGATAGTATGGATGTTATGGATAAATTCACTGAAATGAGGGGTGTTGAAGAGATAATATCTAAAGGTCCTCTGAAGTCTACTGTGAGACTTGAAGATGGTTTTGAAGTTGATCTCAGAGTTTTCAGGGAAGAATCCTTTGGATCTGCCCTTGTTTATTTTACAGGTTCCAAGGAAACCAATGTGGAACTTCGAAAAATTGCGATTTCAAAGGGACTTAAACTCAATGAATATGGGGTTTACAGGGATGAAACCATGATTGCAGGGAAAACTGAGGAGGAAGTTTTCAGGGCATTGGGTATGGACTGTCCTGAACCTGAACTTCGTGAGAACCAGGGTGAAGTAGAAGCTGCACTTACAGGGAAACTTCCAGATCTTGTGGACTACCATGGGATCAAAGGAGACCTGCATCTGCACACAAATTGGAGTGATGGAAACTCTAAAATTGATGAAATGGTATTAAAATCTGTGGGTATGGGTTATGAGTACATGGCTGTAACAGACCATTTCAGGAGTATCTGGATTGATAATGGGGTGGATGAAAAGGATTTAAAAAAACAGTTACTGGAACTAAAAGCCATAAACCGGGAACTTGAAGACACTGGGGTGGATATGTGTGTTTTCAGTGGTGTTGAGGTTGATATTGATGATAAGGGAAATCTAAACCTTGACAGGGAAGTTCTTGAAGAGATGGATATTGTTGTGGCTGCCCTTCACTCTGGTTTAAGACAGGATAAAAATGAATTAACAGATAGAATTGTGAATGCCATGTACAATGAATATGTTGACATAATAGCCCATCCCACAGGACGTAAGATCCTTGAAAAAACTGGTTACAAGCTGGAATTTGAAAGGATAGTTCAAGCATCCCTTGATACAAACACATTTCTTGAGGTGAACTCAGATCCAGACAGGCTGGATTTGAATGATGTCATGATCAGGGAGGCCATTGCCCAGGGATGTAAACTTGTGATAAACAGCAACTCCCACAGTTTGGAAGAGATGGATCATATGGAATTAGGAGTGGCCACTGCAAGGCAAGGCTGGGCAGAATCAAAGGATATTACCAATACCTTACCCTTAAAAACTTTTAAAAAAATGTTAAATTTGAATTGAATCAACAGGGTTAAAAGGGCAAATTAATGTTTTGCAGAACCCCATGTCCATGTATACCTAACTGATTAAACAGCAGAGTACAGATGTTTAAATTACATCCATTATAAAACAAGAAAAGGCTAGTCAAAAAAAGGCTAGTAATCCGTTTAAACCTTTAAAATCAAATGAATCCATGAAAAGAATATAAAACTAAGAATTAGTTAAATAATAAATTTTATTAAAGTTTTATAAAAAATAGTCCATGAAATAATATAGAATAATTAATATAGAATAACTCATCCAATACAAAAAAAATGTGTTTTATTTTAGTAATATAATTTTAAAGGGTATGGCCGGCAGCGTTAAAGAGTTCCCATAGACTCCCGTCTACAGTACAATCAAAAACGCAGGAGGACTTCACTTCTGGGATCGAAACGAGACCAGGTATAACCCCTCCGCCATGACCGCCGAACCATATATTACACCCGTAAAAGTGAATATAAATATTTATTTTTACGACAATCAACTAGTTTGTCAAACAACCTATATAAAACCCACACATCATGCTCCACCCCAACTGAATACACCTAACCAGAACCATACAAACGGAAGAAGAGAAATAACACACAAAAAACACACTAAATCCTCTAATACCGTAGTTCTATAAAAGGAAAAGTAATACATATATAAGAAGACATTTTTTAGATAAATCCACGAAAGACTTCTATCCATTTTTTTTTATGAAATCATGCAAATCGGACGTTGGAAACCGCGGACTGAACAACTCGGCCGA